>NZ_JAAGPC010000079.1:0-40145 GCF_017104595.1 Burkholderia sp. Tr-20390
TGGCGCCGCCGTCGCCGGGCGGGTTCCGGTTCCCGAGCATCCGGCTGCACTGACGGATTTACATTCGTTACAGCCGGAAACGATTCAGTCGGTAGCGTATGCGAACTTGCGCGTAAGCTACCTGCTCCAACCTTCGCATCGACTCATTCATGCAGGCCACTATGATGAAAAAACTGTTCCTGATCCCCGTTTTCGCGGCGCTGTTCTCGTTCGGCAGCGCAGCCCACGCGCAAGTCGACCAGTCGAACCCGCAGGCGCTGATCAAGACGGCGACGCAGCAGGTGCTCGACGAAGTCAAGCAGCAGACGATCAAGCAGGGCGACACCAACCGCATCATCACGATCGTCAACAAGGACATCCTGCCGTACACCGATTTCCGCCGCACCACGCAGCTCGCGATGGGCCGCAACTGGCGCACGGCGACGGCCGAGCAGCAGCAACAGGTTCAGGAGCAGTTCAAGCTGCTGCTGATCCGCACGTATTCGGGTGCGCTGGCGCAGCTGAAGCCGGACCAGCAGATCCAGTACCCGCCGTTCCGTGCCGATCCGGCCGATACCGACGTCGTGGTCAAGACGGTCGCGATGAACAACGGCCAGCCGGTCCAGATCGATTACCGCCTGTACAAGACGGCGAACGGCTGGAAGGTGTATGACCTGAACGTGCTCGGCGCGTGGCTGATCCAGACGTACCAGCAGCAGTTCAACGAGAAGATCCAGCAAAGCGGCGTGGAAGGCCTGATCCAGTTCCTCACGCAGCGCAACCAGCAACTTGCCGCCGGCAAGCAAGCGTCGTGAGCGGCTTCGAAGCCGGCTCCTCGCTGACCGTCGCGAGCGCGAAGTCCGCGCTCGCGGACGGTCTTGCGCGCATCGGCGCGGGCGCGACCGCCGTCGATTGCGCGGCGCTGACGCAGTTCGATTCGTCCGCGCTCGCCGTGCTGCTCGCATGGCAACGTGCCGCCAAAGCGCGCGGTGCGACCCTCGACATCCACAATCTCCCTCCGAAGCTCGCCAGCCTCGCGCGCGCGTACGGCGTCGACGCGCTCATCGACGGCACCGGGCGACATTGACCCTGTCCGACCGGAGCCTGCCGCGCCGCCCGGCGCGCGCAAGCTTCAGGCCGCGTGCCTCCGGCACCGGCTCCCCCAGCCGGTTTGCCCTATAATCAAGCGTTTTGCGGGGCAGCCAATCGGCGTCCGGCCCCCATTTTCATACGCAGCAAGCACAGAATAGGCGTCGCGGCCCTGGCGTCGCGCACAGTCATGTCAGCCATAGAAATCCGTCACGTCAAGAAGCGCTACAAGTCGCTTCAGGCGCTCAAGGGCGTCAGCCTGTCGGTCGAGGAAGGCGAGTTTTTCGGTCTGCTCGGCCCCAACGGCGCAGGCAAGACCACGCTCATCAGTATCCTCGCCGGGCTCGCCCGGGCCGACGAAGGCAGTATCTCGGTGCGCGGTCACGACGTCGTCAAGGACTTCCGTGGCGCGCGCCGTGCACTCGGCGTCGTGCCGCAGGAACTCGTGTTCGATCCGTTCTTCACCGTCCGCGAGACGCTGCGGATCCAGTCCGGCTATTTCGGGCTGCGCCGCAACGACGACTGGATCGACGAAGTGATGGCCAATCTCGACCTCACCGAGAAGGCCGACGCGAACATGCGCGCGCTGTCGGGCGGGATGAAGCGCCGTGTGCTGGTCGCGCAGGCGCTCGTGCACCGGCCGCCCGTGATCGTGCTCGACGAACCGACCGCCGGCGTCGACGTCGAATTGCGCCAGACGCTGTGGAAATTCATCTCGCGCCTGAACCGCGAAGGCCACACGATCGTGCTGACCACCCATTACCTCGAGGAAGCCGAGTCTCTGTGCGACCGCATCGCGATGCTGCGCCGTGGCGAAGTGGTCGCGCTCGACCGCACCGACGCGCTGCTGCGCCGCTTCGCGGGGCTGCAGCTCTACCTGCGCCTCGCGACCGGCGCGCTGCCGTCCGAGCTGCGCGGGCTGGAGTCCGATCCGGCCGCCCGCGCGCCGGGCGAGCACCTGCTGCGCCTGACGAGCTACGACGATGTCGAGCGCATCCTCGCGCAATGCCGCGCGGCGGGCTGCACGTTCGACGAGATCGAGGTCCGCAAGGCCGACCTCGAAGATGTGTTCGTCCAGGTGATGAACGGGGCAGAGGTCATCGAGGGATTGGCATGAGCGGGTTTCAAACGCTGTTCTACAAGGAACTGCTGCGTTTCTGGAAAGTGTCGTTCCAGACGGTGTGCGCACCGATCGTCACGGCGCTGCTGTATCTGACGATCTTCGGCCACGCGCTGTCGGGCCGCGTCGAAGTCTATCCGGGCGTCGAGTACGTGAGCTTTCTCGTGCCGGGCCTCGTGATGATGAGCGTGCTGCAGAACGCGTTCGCGAACAGCTCGTCGTCGCTGATCCAGTCGAAGATCACCGGCAACCTCGTGTTCATGCTGCTGCCGCCGCTGTCGTACCGCGACATCTTCGGCGCGTACGTGCTCGCGTCCGTGGTGCGCGGCCTCGCCGTCGGCGCGGGCGTGTTCGTCGTGACGATCTGGTTTATCCCGATGCATTTCGCGGCGCCGCTGTTCATCATTGCGTTCGCGTTGCTCGGCTCGGCGATCCTCGGCACGCTCGGCCTGATCGCCGGGATCTGGGCCGAGAAGTTCGACCAGCTCGCCGCGTTCCAGAACTTCCTGATCATGCCGCTGACGTTCCTGTCCGGCGTGTTCTATTCGACGCACTCGCTGCCGCCCGTGTGGCGCGAGATCTCGCGTCTCAACCCGTTTTTCTACATGATCGACGGCTTCCGTTTCGGGTTCTTCGGCGCGTCCGACATCAACCCGTTCGCGAGCCTCGCGATCGTCACCGGTTTCTTCGTGCTGCTCGCGCTGATCGCGATGCGGCTGCTCGCGACCGGCTACAAACTGCGTCATTGATATCGACAGGCAGCGGCCGCCATCCGGGCGGCGCGCGCCGACAGGAGCCTTACACCATGTTGCCGACTCCCGAACAGGTCAAGCAATACATCGCCGGCGGTCTCGCCTGCACGCATCTGGAAGTCGAAGGCGACGGCCAGCATTTCTTCGCGACGATCGTGTCGGCGGCCTTCGAAGGCAAGCGGCCGATCCAGCGGCACCAGCTCGTCTATGCGGCGCTCGGCGATCGCATGAAACAGGAAATTCACGCGCTCAGCATGAAGACGCTGACGCCCGCCGAATGGCAGAACGCATAAACGGAAATCACTGAGTGCAAGTCACCGTCAACGAGCGCGACGCCGTCCAGAGCGTCGCCACGGCACACCCGGCCGCCAACGGGGAAGCGCATGGCCATGGGATGGACAAGCTCGTGATCGAAGGCGGCCACCGCCTGTCGGGCGAGATCGTCGTGTCGGGCGCGAAAAATGCCGCGCTGCCGATTCTGTGCGCGGGGCTGCTCACCGGTGACCCGGTCGATCTCGACAACGTGCCGAACCTCAAGGACGTGCGGACCACGCTGAAGGTGCTGAACCAGATGGGCGTGAAGAGCGAGACGGACGGCTGCCGCGTGCAGCTCGACGCGTCGCGCGTCGACAACCTCGTCGCGCCGTACGAGCTCGTGAAGACGATGCGCGCGTCGATCCTCGTGCTCGGGCCGCTGCTCGCGCGCTTCGGCGAGGCGAAGGTGTCGCTGCCGGGCGGCTGCGCGATCGGCGCGCGTCCGGTCGACCAGCACATCAAGGGCCTGCAGGCGATGGGCGCCGAGATCAGCATCGAGCACGGCTTCATCGAAGCCCGCGCGAAGCGCCTGAAGGGCGCGCGCATCGTGACCGACATGATCACGGTGACGGGCACGGAAAACCTGCTGATGGCCGCGACGCTCGCCGACGGCGAGACCGTGATCGAAAATGCCGCGCGCGAGCCGGAAGTGAGCGATCTCGCACACTTGCTGGTCGCGATGGGCGCGAAAATCGACGGCATCGGCACCGATCGCCTCGTGATCCAGGGCGTCGAGCGGCTGCACGGCGCGCGCCATTCGGTGATCCCCGACCGCATCGAGGCCGGCACGTTCCTGTGCGCGGTCGCGGCGGCCGGCGGCGACGTGATGCTGACGGGCGTGCGCCCGCACATCCTCGACGCGGTGATCGACAAGCTGCGCGAAGCCGGCGTGTCGATCGAGGAAGGCGACAGCTGGCTGCGCGTGAAGATGGACCGCCGCCCGTCGGCGGTGACGATCCGCACGTCGGAATACCCGGCGTTCCCGACCGACATGCAGGCGCAGTTCATGGCCCTCAATACGGTCGCGACGGGCACCGCGCAAGTCGTCGAAACCATTTTCGAGAACCGTTTCATGCACGTGCAGGAGCTGAACCGGCTCGGCGCGAACATCACGATCGACGGCAACACCGCGCTCGTGACGGGGGTCGAGAAGCTGTCGGGCGCGAACGTGATGGCGACCGACCTGCGCGCGTCGGCGAGCCTCGTGATCGCCGGGCTGCGTGCCGACGGCGAAACGCTGGTCGACCGCATCTATCACCTGGACCGCGGCTACGACCGCATGGAAGCCAAACTGACCGCCGTCGGCGCGAACGTGCGCCGCCTTTCCGGGAGCCAAGCATGACCGCGCCGCTGACCCTTGCCCTGTCGAAGGGCCGGATTTTCGAGGAAACCCTGCCGCTGCTGGCCGCGGCCGGCGTGCAGGTGACCGAGGATCCGGAAACGTCGCGCAAGCTGATCCTGCCGACGACGAACCCCGACCTGCGCGTGATCATCGTGCGCGCGAGCGACGTGCCGACCTATGTCGAATACGGCGCGGCCGATTTCGGCGTGGCCGGCAAGGACGTGCTGGTCGAGCACGGCGGCTCGGGCCTGTACCAGCCGATCGATCTGAACATTGCGCGCTGCCGGATGTCGGTGGCCGTGTCGGCCGGTTTCGACTATGCGAGCGCCGTGCGCCAGGGCGCGCGCCTGCGCGTCGCGACGAAGTACGTCGAAACCGCACGCGAACACTTTGCCGCGAAGGGCGTGCACGTCGACCTGATCAAGCTGTACGGCTCGATGGAGCTGGCGCCGCTGGTCGGGCTGGCCGACGCGATCGTCGACCTCGTCAGCTCGGGCGGCACGCTGAAGGCGAACAATCTGGTCGAGGTCGAGGAGATCATGGCGATCTCGTCGCGCCTCGTCGTGAACCAGGCTGCGCTGAAGTTGAAGCGCACGGCGCTCAAGCCGATCCTCGACGCGTTCGAACGCGCGTCGCAGAATGGCGGTTGAGCGCATCACCGTAACGGAACTCCCATGTCCATCACCATCCGCAAGCTCGATTCGACGAGCGAAGGCTTCGGCGCCGAGCTGCGCGCGCTGCTCGCATTCGAGGCGAGCGAAGACGCGGCGATCGAGCAATCGGTCGCGCAGATCCTCGCCGACGTGAAGTCGCGCGGCGATGCCGCGGTGCTCGAGTACACGAACCGCTTCGACCGGCTGAGCGCGACGAGCGTCGCCGCGCTGGAGCTGCCGCAGGACGCGCTGCAGACGGCGCTCGACGGCCTCGCGCCGAAGGCGCGCGCGGCGCTGGAAGCCGCTGCCGCGCGGGTGCGTGCGTACCACGAGAAGCAGAAGATCGAGTGCGGCACGCACAGCTGGCAATACACGGAAAGTGACGGCACGGTGCTCGGCCAGAAGATCACGCCGCTCGACCGCGTCGGCCTGTACGTGCCGGGCGGCAAGGCCGCGTATCCGTCGTCGGTGCTGATGAACGCGATTCCCGCGCGCGTCGCGGGCGTCGGCGAGATCGTGATGGTCGTGCCGACGCCGGACGGCGTGAAGAACGACCTCGTGCTCGCCGCGGCGCTGCTCGGCGGCGTCGATCGCGTGTTCACGATCGGCGGTGCGCAGGCGGTCGGCGCGCTCGCATACGGCACGGCGACGGTGCCGGCCGTCGACAAGATCTGCGGCCCCGGCAACGCGTACGTCGCGTCGGCGAAGCGCCGCGTGTTCGGCACGGTCGGCATCGACATGATCGCCGGGCCGTCGGAAATCCTCGTGCTGTGCGACGGCACGACCGACCCGAACTGGGTCGCGATGGACCTGTTCTCGCAGGCCGAGCACGACGAACTCGCGCAATCGATCCTGCTGTGCCCGGACGGTGCGTTCCTCGAGCGCGTCGCAAAGGCGATCGACGAGCTGCTGCCGTCGATGCCGCGCCAGGACGTGATCCGCGCGTCGCTCGAAGGCCGTGGCGCGCTGATCAAGGTGCGCGACATGGCCGAGGCCTGCCGGATCGCGAACGACATCGCGCCCGAGCACCTGGAAATTTCCGCGCTGGAGCCGCAGCAATGGGGCCAGCAGATCCGCCATGCGGGTGCGATCTTCCTCGGCCGCTACACGAGCGAGAGCCTCGGCGACTACTGTGCGGGCCCGAACCACGTGCTGCCGACGTCGCGCACCGCGCGCTTCTCGTCGCCGCTCGGCGTGTACGACTTCATCAAGCGCTCGAGCGTGATCGAGGTCAGCGCGGAAGGCGCGCAGACGCTCGGCGAGATCGCATCCGAACTCGCGTACGGCGAGGGGCTGCAGGCGCACGCGAAGAGCGCCGAATTCCGGATGAAGAACTGACCGCACGCTGCACGGGGCCGCGGCCGGCGCTGATGTGCCGCCCGGCCTGCCCCCGAAGGCCGGAGCGGGAGACACCAGTGCAGGGCGGCAGCCGCCGCTTTGCCTACCCATTGACGCCGGCGCGACGTACGCCGGCTTGAGACCATGACGACGCCACAAGACATCATCCGCCGCGACGTGCTCGCGATGACGAGCTACCCGGTGCCGGACGCGAGCGGGTTCGTGAAACTCGACGCGATGGAGAACCCGTACCCGCTGCCCGAACCGCTCGCCGCGGCGCTCGGGGAGCGTCTCGCGCAGGTCGCGCTGAACCGCTACCCGGCGCCGCGCCCGGCCGCGCTGCTCGACAAGCTGCGCCATGCGATGGGCGTGCCGGCCGGTTGCGACGTGCTGCTCGGCAACGGTTCGGACGAAATCATCAGCATGATGTCGATGGCCTGTGCGAAGCCGGGCGCGAAGGTGCTCGCGCCGGTGCCGGGCTTCGTGATGTACGAGCTGTCCGCGAAGCTCGCGCAGCTCGAATTCGTCGGCGTGCCGCTGAAGGCCGACCTGACGCTCGACGTCGACGCGATGCTCGCGGCGATTGCCGAGCATCGTCCGGCGCTCGTCTATCTCGCGTACCCGAACAACCCGACCGGCACGCTGTACGACGATGCCGACGTCGAACGGATCGTCGCGGCCGCACGGCACAGCCTGGTCGTGATCGACGAGGCGTACCAGCCGTTCGCCGTTCGCTCGTGGCTGCCGCGCGCCGCCGAATTCGACAACGTCGTCGTGATGCGCACGGTGTCGAAGCTCGGCCTCGCGGGCATCCGCCTCGGCTATCTGGTCGGTTCGCCCGCGTGGCTGACCGAATTCGACAAGGTGCGCCCGCCGTACAACATCAACGTGCTGACCCAGGCGACCGCCGATTTCCTGCTCGACCATCTCGATGTGCTCGACGCGCAGGCGGCCGACCTGCGAGCGGAACGCACGCGTCTCGCACGGGAAGTGGCCGCGCTGCCGGGCACGACGGTGTTCCCGAGCGCCGGCAATTTCCTGCTGGTGCGCGTGCCGGACGCGGCCGCCGTGTTCGACGCGCTGCTCACCGAGCGGGTATTGGTCAAAAACGTGAGTAAAATGCATCCGTTGCTGGCTGAATGCGTGCGGCTGACCGTCGGTTCTCCCGACGAAAACGCGCGCCTGCTGGCCGCTTTGAAACTCGCGCTGCCCGGTTGAGCCTCTGGGCGCCGCAGCGCGAAACGATCAATCCCCATTTACATCGACTCAGTCAAGGAATTGCCATGCGTGTGGCGGAAGTCGTTCGCAATACCAGCGAAACGCAGATCCGTGTGAAGCTCAATCTCGACGGCACGGGCCAGCAGAAGCTGGCCACCGGCGTGCCGTTCCTCGACCATATGCTCGACCAGATCGCTCGACACGGTCTGGTCGATCTCGAGGTTGAAGCGCATGGCGATACGCATATCGACGACCACCACACGGTCGAGGATGTCGGCATCACGCTCGGCCAGGCCGTCGCGAAGGCGATCGGCGACCGCAAGGGCATCCGCCGCTACGGCCATTCGTACGTGCCGCTCGACGAGGCGCTGTCGCGCGTCGTGATCGACTTCTCCGGCCGGCCGGGCCTCGAATTCCACGTGCCGTTCACGCGGGCGCGGATCGGCACGTTCGACGTCGACCTGTCGATCGAATTCTTCCGCGGTTTCGTGAACCACGCGGGCGTCACGCTGCACATCGACAACCTGCGCGGGATCAACGCGCACCATCAGCTCGAAACGGTGTTCAAGGCCTTCGGCCGTGCGCTGCGCGCGGCGGTGGAGCTCGACGAGCGTGCGGCGGGGCAGATCCCGTCGACGAAGGGCAGTCTCTGAACCTGAACTGACCGGACGGCGCGTCAAGGACAACCTCACGGCTTCGGCGCGCGGCGCCGGCTTGCGATGGATCTGCTCAAATCGTTCATATCGCTGCTGGCGCTGATCAATCCGGTCGGCGCGGTGCCGTTCTTCCTGAGCCTGACGGCGCAGCAGACGGATGCCGAGCGGCGGCGCACGATCCGGATCGCGTCGGTGTCGGTGTTCTGCGTGATCACGGTGACGACGCTGCTCGGGCAGCAGATCATCGACTTCTTCGGCATTTCGGTCGGGTCGCTCGAAGTGGGCGGCGGGATCATCATGCTGCTGATGGCGATCAACATGCTGAACGCGCAGATCGGCAACACGCGATCGACGCCGGAGGAGCGCCACGAGGCCGAGCTGAAGGACAACATCGCGGTCGTGCCGCTGGCGATTCCGCTGCTCACGGGCCCCGGCTCGATCAGCACGGTGATCATCTATGCGGCGAACTCGCATCACTGGTATGAGCGGGCCGGGCTGGTCGCGATCGGCGCGGTCCTGGCTTTTCTGTGTTTCGTCGCGATGCGGCTCGCCGAGCCAATCGCGAACTGGATCGGCCGCACGGGCATCAACATCGCCACGCGGCTGATGGGTCTGATGCTGTCGGCGCTGGCGGTGGAATTCATCGTCAATGGACTGAGGGCGCTACTGCCTGCACTGAGATGAAAACTTCGATTGCGATTGTGGATTATGGGATGGGCAACCTGCGCTCGGTCGCGCAGGCGCTCAAGAAGGCCGAACCGGCCGCCGACGTGGCGATCGTCGACACGCCGGCCGCGATCCGCGCGGCCGACCGTGTCGTGCTGCCCGGCCAGGGCGCGATGCCCGACTGCATGCGCAGCCTCGGCGAATCGGGCCTGCAGGAGGCCGTGATCGAGGCCTCGCGCACGAAGCCGCTGCTCGGCGTGTGCGTCGGCGAGCAGATGCTGTTCGACTGGAGCGCGGAAGGCGACACGAAGGGCCTCGGCCTGTTGCCCGGCAAGGTCGTGCGTTTCGCGCTCGACGGCCGCCTGCAGGACGACGGCTCGCGCTTCAAGGTGCCGCAGATGGGCTGGAACCGCGTGCGCCAGGCGCAGCCGCACCCGCTGTGGGACGGCGTGCCCGACGACGCGTATTTCTACTTCGTGCACAGTTATTACGTGACGCCGGACAACCCGGCGCATACGGTTGGCGAAACGGCCTACGGCGCGCCGTTTACGTCCGCGGTCGCGCGGGACAACCTCTTCGCGACCCAATTCCACCCCGAGAAAAGCGCGGAGGTCGGGTTGCGTCTGTATCGCAACTTCGTACACTGGAAACCGTAAAACGTGGTGCGCGAGCCACAGTCGATCTGGCCGAACGGCCTGTCGCACGGCGCGCTCGCGCCTAAGCGCCGAAAGAGTTGTACTAAACTAGCGAGACGGCGCGGTACCGGATTGGCCGGTACGCGCCGGATTCTTTTCTTTTTCCACGACGACACCCGATTGCTATGTTGCTGATTCCGGCCATCGACCTCAAAGACGGTCAGTGTGTGCGCCTCAAACAGGGCGATATGGACCAGGCCACGATTTTTTCCGAGGACCCGGCGGCGATGGCCCGCAAGTGGGTCGATCTCGGCGCCCGGCGGCTCCATCTCGTCGACCTGAACGGCGCGTTCGCCGGCAAGCCGAAGAATCTCGAGGCGATCGAAGCGATCCTCGACGAGGTCGGCGATGAAATTCCCGTCCAGCTCGGCGGCGGCATCCGCAGCCTCGAGACGATCGAGAAGTATCTCGACGCCGGCCTGTCCTACGTGATCATCGGTACGGCCGCCGTGAAGAACCCCGGCTTCCTGCAGGACGCGTGCACCGCGTTCTCCGGCAACATCATCGTCGGCCTGGACGCGAAGGACGGCAAGGTCGCGACCGACGGCTGGAGCAAGCTGACCGGCCACGAAGTGATCGACCTTGCGCGCAAGTTCGAGGACTACGGCGTCGAATCGATCGTCTACACGGACATCGGCCGCGACGGGATGCTGCAGGGCATCAACATCGAGGCGACCGTGAAGCTCGCGCAGGCAGTCGGCATCCCCGTGATCGCCAGCGGCGGCCTGTCGAACCTCACGGACATCGAGAACCTGTGCGAAGTCGAGGAGCACGGCGTCGAAGGCGTGATTTGCGGCCGGGCGATCTACTCCGGCGATCTCGATTTCGCGGCCGCGCAAAGGCGCGCGGACGAACTGAACGGCGAACTCGACAACGCGTAAGCGCGGCTGTCCCGCTCGCCGGGGCTGCCTGCAGGCGGCCCCGACCGGAAGCCTCGCGCGAGGCTTTCCGCAACCGGCCGTCCCATCGCGGCATTTGGCGCAACATCATGGCTCTAGCTAAACGCATCATCCCCTGCCTGGACGTGACTGCCGGGCGTGTCGTCAAGGGCGTCAACTTCGTCGAGCTGCGCGACGCCGGCGATCCTGTCGAGATCGCCCGCCGCTACGACGACCAGGGCGCCGACGAACTGACGTTCCTCGACATCACCGCGACGTCCGACCAGCGCGACCTGATCCTGCCGATCATCGAAGCCGTCGCGTCGCAGGTGTTCATTCCGCTGACCGTCGGCGGCGGCGTGCGCGCCGTCGAGGACGTGCGGCGCCTGCTGAACGCGGGCGCGGACAAGGTCAGCATGAATTCGTCGGCGGTCGCGAACCCGCAGCTCGTGCGCGACGCGGCCGACAAGTACGGCTCGCAGTGCATCGTCGTCGCGATCGACGCGAAGCGCGTGTCGGCCGACGGCGAAGCGCCGCGCTGGGAGGTCTTCACGCACGGCGGCCGCAAGAACACGGGCCTCGACGCGATCGAGTGGGCGCGCAAGATGGCCGAGCTCGGCGCGGGCGAGATCCTGCTCACGAGCATGGACCGCGACGGCACCAAGTCGGGCTTCGACCTCGCGCTCACGCGCGGCGTGTCGGACGCGGTGCCGGTGCCGGTGATCGCATCGGGCGGTGTCGGCTCGCTGCAGCACCTGGCCGACGGCATCAAGGACGGCCGCGCCGACGCGGTGCTGGCCGCGAGTATCTTCCACTACGGCGAGCACACGGTCGGCGAGGCGAAGCGCTTCATGGCCGACCAGGGCATCCCGGTGAGGCTGTGATGAATACGGAAACGAATGCATTGCCCGCGTGGCTCGACAAGGTCCGCTGGGATGACAACGGCCTCGTGCCGGTGATCGCGCAGGAGGCGTCGACGAACGACGTGCTGATGTTCGCGTGGATGAACCGCGAGGCGCTGGCGAAGACGATCGAGACGCAGCGCGCGGTCTACTATTCGCGCTCGCGCAAGCGCCTGTGGTTCAAGGGCGAGGAGTCGGGCCACGTGCAGCACGTGCACGAGGTGCGGCTCGATTGCGACGAGGACGTCGTGCTGCTGAAGGTCGAGCAGGTGTCGGGCATCGCGTGCCACACCGGCCGGCATTCGTGCTTCTTCCAGAAATTCGAAGGCACCGCCGACAGCGGCGACTGGGTCGCGGTCGAACCGGTGCTGAAAGATCCCGAACACATCTACAAATGACGCAATCGACCGAAGACACGCTGCTGCGCCTCGCGGCCGTGATCGATAGCCGCAAGGGCGGCGATCCCGACCAATCGTACGTGTCGCGCCTGTTCCACAAGGGCGACGACGCGGTGCTGAAGAAGATCGGCGAAGAGGCGACGGAAGTCGTGCTGGCCGCGAAGGACGTGCGCCAGGGCGGCGCGCCGACCGCGCTCGTCGGCGAGGTGGCCGACCTGTGGTTCCACTGCCTCGTGATGCTGTCGCATTTCGACCTGAGCCCGGCCGACGTGATCGGCGAACTCGAGCGCCGCGAAGGGCTGTCGGGGATCGAGGAGAAGGCCCTGCGCAAGCGTCGCGAGCGCGAGGAAAACGGCGGTTGACAGGCCCTTGTCGCGGGATGGCCACAGTGCGGTAAGCTGTAAGAATTGTCATCTAACGGGGGTAGCATCATGACCGATACGCCAAGCCAGTTTCCGCCGCCGTCGGTGCCGGGGGCCGCGGACGCCGAGCGCCTGAACGGGCTGCGCACGCTGACTCACGTGCTCTACGGCCTCTATGCGTTTCATTGGCTGACGGGCGGCGTCACGGGCATCATCGCGATCATCATCAACTACGTGAAGCGCGACGATGTGGCCGGCACGCCGTATGCGGCCCACTTCGAGTGGCAGATCCGCACGTTCTGGCGCGCGCTGATCGCGTATGTGATCGGGTTCGCGCTGATGTTCGTGGTGATCGGATTCGCAGTGATGTTTGTCACATGGATCTGGACGCTGTACCGTATCATCAAGGGTTGGCTGTACCTGAACGACAACAAGCCGCTCGATCCGCAGGCCTGGTTCTGACCGGCCTCGGGCGGGCGTCTGCAGGAGCAACATGAGTCACGATCCGAATTGCCTGTTCTGCAAGATCGCGGCAGGCGAGATCCCGAGCACCAAGGTGCACGAGGATGACGAATTCGTCGCGTTCCGCGACATCCGCCCGGCGGCCGAGACCCACGTGCTCGTGATTCCGCGCCAGCATCTGCCGACGCTGTCGGCGGCGAGCGAGGCCGATGCACCGATGCTCGGCCGGCTGATGCTGCTCGTGTCGCGTCTCGCCGGCCAGCTCGGCGTCGCGTATACGGGCGGCGAAACCGGTTTCCGTACGGTGATCAACACGGGCCCGGGCGGCGGGCAGGAGGTCTACCACCTGCACGCGCATATCCTGGCCGGCCCGCGCCCCTGGCAGCGGATGGGTTGACGGCGCGGGGCGTTTCCCCGCATCGATGGTCGAAGCCGGCGCGTTGCCGGCGATTTACGCCGCATCGCGGCGTGGTTGAGGAGAGGTTTCATCATGGGTGGATTGAGCATTTGGCACTGGCTGATCGTGCTGCTGATCGTCGCGCTGGTTTTCGGTACGAAGAAGCTGCGCAACATCGGCAACGACCTCGGCAGCGCCGTGAAGGGTTTCAAGGACGGCATGAAGGACGGCGAAGCGCCGGCGGACGCGCAGCAACTGCCGCGCTCGGGCTCGGTCGACGTCAACGCGAAGGAAACGACGCGTTCCGACTCGAACAAGGCGTAACGCCGGTACGCTGACAGGCATTCGCGATGCTGGATCTCGGTCTTTCGAAGATGGCGCTGATCGGCGTCGTCGCGCTCGTGGTGCTCGGCCCCGAGCGCCTGCCGCGCGTTGCGCGCACGGCAGGCGCGCTGTTCGGCCGTGCGCAGCGGTACATCAACGACGTGAAGGCCGAGGTCTCGCGCGAAATCGAACTCGACGCGCTGCGGACGATGAAGACCGATTTCGAGTCGGCCGCGCGCAATGTCGAGACGACGATTCACGACAACCTGCGTGAGCACGAGAAGGAACTGAACGACACGTGGCATTCCGCGGTCGGCGGTCTCAACGAAGCGGCGGGCGACGCCGGTTCGACGGGTTCCGATACGCCCGTCATGCCGTCGTGGCGCGGCAGTTCGGCCGCGCTCGCGCCGAAGCGCCGCAACTGGCGCGTCAAGCAGGCGGCTGCGCCTGCCTGGTACAAGCGCGCGACCACCCGCCGTACCCACGTGCAGTCGGGCGCCGCGCGTGTCGCGCGCCACCAGCCGGCCAGCCTGCGCCGGCCGACGCGCTTCTTCTGAGCCGAGCGCATGCTCGCTCGTCAATCCTACCGAGGGCCGGTGTGAGCGACCCCCAGCAGAACCCGGGCGACGCCCCGGAAGAAACCTTCATTTCCCATCTCGTCGAGCTTCGCGATCGCATCATTCGCGCGGGCGCGGCCGTGATCGTCGTGTTCCTCGGGCTCGTCTACTGGGCGCCCGACATCTTCCGGCTGCTCGCGCGGCCGCTGATGGAGAACCTGCCGAAGGACGGCAAGATGATCGTCACCGACGTCACCGGCTCGTTCTTCGTGCCGATGAAGGTCACGATGCTCGTCGCGCTCGTGATCGCGCTGCCGATCGTGCTGTACCAGATCTGGGCGTTCGTCGCGCCGGGGCTGTACCAGCACGAGAAGAAGCTCGTCGCGCCGCTCGTCGGCAGCAGCTACCTGCTGTTCCTGTGCGGGATGGCGTTCGCGTACTTCCTCGTGTTCCCGACGATCTTCCGCGTGATGGCGCACTACAACGCGCCGCTCGGCGCGGAAATGACCACCGACATCGACAACTACCTGAGCTTCGTGCTCGGGATGTTCATCGCGTTCGGGGTCACGTTCGAGGTGCCGATCGTCGTCGTGCTGCTCGTCCGGATGGGCGTGCTGTCGCTGAAGAAGCTGAAGGAGATGCGTCCGTACGTGATCGTCGGCGCGTTCGTCGTCGCGGCGGTCGTCACGCCGCCGGACGTGTTCTCGCAACTGATGCTCGCCTTGCCGCTGGTCGTGCTGTTCGAGATCGGGCTGCTGGCGGCGCGGTTCTTCGTGCCGAAGAAGCCGGCCGAGGAAGGCGAGGCGGAGAACGGCGAAGCCGCCAGTTGACGGCAGCGCGCCGGGCGGCGCGCTGCGGCCGGGCCTCCGGCGTCAGGCTTGAGCGAAACCCGGCGGCGCAGTCGGTCGGAAAGCGGAGGGCGGGGCCATCTGCCCGGCAACGACGGTCTTTCGATACAAAGCAAAAGGGCAGCCAACCGGCTGCCCTTTTTTCATTTCCGACGGTGTCCGGGCATGCGGCCGTGCGCCGCCTGCCCGACGTCACTCGGTATCGCTGTCCTGCTCGTCGAGCGCCTGCTTCGGCGGCGGCGGGCGCTTGCCGATCACCACGTTCAGGTCGAACGCCTTGCCCTTGCGCACGACGTGCACCTTGGTCGCCGTGCCGGGCTTGATTTGCGCGACGGTGTTCAGCAGCTTCGTGGTGTCGGTGATCTCGTCGCCGTTGACCGAGATCAGGATGTCGCCCGGCTTGATGCCAGCCTTGTCGGCCGGGCCGCCCTGCAGCACGCCGGCGACGATCGCGCCCGATTTTTGCGTCAGCCCGAACGACTCGGCGATCTCCGGCGTGACGTCTTGCGGCTCGACGCCGATCCAGCCGCGCGTGACCGAGCCCGTCGTGATGATGCTTTCCAGCACCGTGCGCGCGGTCGACACGGGAATCGCGAAGCCGATGCCGAGCGAGCCGCCCGAACGCGAGTAGATCGCGGTGTTGATGCCGAGCAGGTTGCCGTTCACGTCGACCAGCGCGCCGCCCGAGTTGCCGGGGTTGATCGGCGCATCGGTCTGGATGAAGTTCTCGAACGTGTTGATGCCGAGGTGGTTGCGACCCAGCGCGCTGATGATCCCCATCGTGACCGTCTGGCCGACGCCGAACGGGTTGCCGATCGCGAGCACGACGTCGCCGACCCGCGACTGGTCGGAGCGGCCGAGCGTGATCGTCGGCAGGTTCGTCATGTTGATCTTCAGCACGGCGAGATCGGTTTCGGGATCGCTGCCGATCACCTTCGCGGTGGCCGTGCGGCCGTCGGCGAGCGCGACTTCGATCTGGTCGGCGCCGTCCACGACGTGCTGGTTCGTTAGAATGTAACCTTCAGGGCTCACGATAACGCCCGAGCCAAGGTTGGCGGCCGGTTCGTCCTGCTGCTTGCGGGCGTTGCGGTCGCCGAAGAAGTAGCGGAACAGCGGATCTTTCGCGCGCGGGTCGGGCGGCAGCGAGCCGTCCTTGCTGGAGAACACGTTGACGACGGCCGGCATCGCCTTTTGCGCGGCTTCGGCGTACGACGTGGTCGCCGGTGCGCCGCCGATGCCCGGCGCGACTTCCCGCAGCGCAACGATCGGCGTGGCGAGCTGCTTGCCGAGCTGTCCTTGCCGTTGCAGCCATTGCGGCTTGAGCGTCACGACGATGAACATCAGCGCGAGCAGCACGGTAACCGCCTGCGCGAAGAACAGCCAGAAGCGTCTAAGCATCTGAATGGATTAGAGGTTTATATGGATCGGATCGAACTTGAATTGTACTTGAACAATACCCTTGAAACCGCGCGCTTCAAGGACTATTGCCCGAATGGCCTCCAGGTCGAGGGGCGCCGCAAGATCGAGAAGATCGCTACCGGCGTGACGGCGTCGGTCGCGTTTCTCGAAGCCGCGCTTGAATGGGGGGCAGATGCCGTGCTGGTCCATCACGGCTATTTCTGGCGCAACGAGCCGCCGCAGATCACGGGCCGCAGGTACCAGCGCCTGAAGCTGCTGCTCGCGAACGACCTGAACCTGTTCGCGTTCCACCTGCCGCTCGACGCGCATCCCGAATTCGGCAACAACGCGCAGCTCGGCGACCGGCTTGGCCTGATCGGCGAGCAGCGGTTCGGCGAAGGCGACCTCGGCTGGATGGCGACGCTGCCGATGCCCGTCACGCTCGAGCACTTCGTCGCGAAGGTCGAACGCACGCTTGGCCGCACGCCGCTCGTGCTCGGCGATCCGGACATGCAGCTGCGCCGCATCGCGTGGTGCACGGGCGCCGCGCAAAGCTATTTCGACGCGGCGATCGACGCCGGCGCGGACGTGTTCCTGACCGGCGAGGTGTCCGAATACGTGACGCACACGGCTGCCGAGAGCGGCGTCGCGTTCGTTGCGGCAGGGCACCATGCGACCGAGCGCTACGGAATCCAGGCACTTGGCGCCCACTTGTCGGAAGAATTCGATATCGAACACCTTTTTATCGATATCCATAACCCGGTCTGAATGCCGGATTTGCGGCAGCGCATCGAAATTTCACAATGTAGCGAATGCTTAAAAGCGAAATGATTTAATCGCTCCGATAGTGGGGGAAAACCCTTAACTATCAATCACTTCGAAGGGATTTTCATCTCCGGGCCTTGTAAATGGCGACTCCATTCGCGCAAACTAGCGGCGGAATGAAAAGTCGTGACGGAAAATCCAACTCAGAAGTGGGGCGTGTGATGCGAGACAAGGAAGAGAAACGCGTCGACAGCGGCCGCCGTACCTGGCTGATTGCGACATCCGTAGCAGGTGGCGTGGGAGGCGTAGCCACCGTCATACCTTTCGCGGCGTCGCTTGCGCCGTCCGCGAAAGCGAAAGCGGCCGGTGCACCGGTCGAAGTCGACATCAGCGGGCTGAAGCCCGGTGAAATGGTGACCGTGCCGTGGCGCGGCAAGCCGGTGTGGATCCTGAACCGCACCGACGCGATGCTCGCCGATGTGGTCAAGGCCGACAAGGAAGTGGCCGATCCGACCACCGAAAAGCCCTATACGATGCCGTTGCCCGCGTATTGCGCGAACGAATATCGCGCGCGGGCCGATCGCAAGAACATTCTCGTCGTGATGGCCGTGTGTACGCACCTCGGCTGCACGCCAAGCCAACGCTTCACGCCGGGTCCGCAGCCGAACCTGCCGGACGACTGGCCGGGCGGCTTCCTCTGCCCGTGCCATGGTTCGACCTACGACCTCGCCGGCCGTGTGTTCAAGAACAAACCGGCGCCTCAGAATCTCGACATCCCGCCCTACATGTTCACGTCGGCAACGACCCTCGTGATCGGCAAGGACGAGAAAGGAGAAGCGTGATGGCCGACAACAAGGAAGTCTCCACGACAGGTCTCAGCGGCTGGATCGATCAGCGCTTCCCGCTCACGTCCACCTGGAAGAAGCACGTTTCCGAGTACTACGCGCCGAAGAACTTCAACTTCTGGTACTTCTTCGGCTCCCTCGCGCTGCTGGTGCTCGTCAACCAGATCGTCACCGGCATCTTCCTGACGATGAACTACAAGCCCGACTCGACGCTCGCGTTCGCGTCGGTCGAGTACATCATGCGCGAGGTGCCGTGGGGCTGGCTGATCCGCTACATGCACTCCACGGGCGCGTCGATGTTCTTCGTGGTCGTCTACCTGCACATGTTCCGCGGGCTGCTCTACGGGTCGTATCGCAAGCCGCGCGAACTCGTGTGGATCTTCGGCTGCGCGATCTTCCTGTGCCTGATGGCCGAGGCGTTCTTCGGCTACCTGCTGCCGTGGGGCCAGATGTCGTTCTGGGGCGCGCAGGTGATCGTGAACCTGTTCTCGGCGATCCCGTTCGTCGGCCCCGACCTGTCGCTGTGGATTCGCGGCGACTACGTCGTGTCGGACGTTACGCTGAACCGCTTCTTCGCGTTCCACGTGATCGCGATTCCGCTCGTGCTGGTCGGCCTCGTGATCGCCCACCTCGTCGCGCTGCACGAAGTGGGCTCGAACAACCCGGACGGCATCGAGATCAAGGCGAAGAAGGACGAGAACGGCGTGCCGCTCGACGGCATCCCGTTCCATCCGTACTACTCGGTGCACGATTTCCTCGGCGTGTGCGTGTTCCTGATGGTGTTCGCGCTGATCGTGTTCTTCTCGCCGGAGATGGGCGGCTACTTCCTCGAGGCGAACAACTTCGTCCCGGCGAACCCGCTGCAGACGCCGCCCGAGATCGCGCCGGTCTGGTACTTCACCGCGTTCTACGCGATGCTGCGCGCGACCACCGACCCGTTCAAGATCGTCCTGATGATCGTGATCGCGCTGCTCGGCGTGCTCGCGCTGATCCGCGCGCGCGGCAAGTGGAAGGTCGGCCTGCCGGTGCTGGCCGCGGCGATCGTCGTGTTCATGTACCTGACGGAGTCGAAGTTCTGGGGCGTCGTCGTGATGGGTTCCGCGGTGGTCTCGCTGTTCTTCCTGCCGTGGCTCGACCGCAGCCCGGTGAAGTCGATCCGCTACCGGCCGCTGTTCCACAAGGTCTTCCTCGGGATCTTCGTCGTGGCGTTCCTGACCCTCGGGTTCCTCGGCACGCGGCCGCCATCGCCGGCCTCGACGCTGATCGCGCAGGCCTGTGCGCTGATCTACTTCGCGTTCTTCCTCGGCATGCCCGTCTGGACGCCGCTTGGCACGTTCAAGCAGCCGCCGGAGCGGGTGCGCTTCAAGCCCCATTAACGTGAGCGAGGAGAGAACGACATGAAGAAACTGCTTTCGACACTCGCGCTGATCGGGGCGACCGCGTGTGCGCTGCTGGCGGCGCCGGCGGTTCGGGCGGAAGGTAATTTTCCGCTCGACCGGGCGCCCGATAACACGGAAAATCTCGTTTCGCTTCAGCACGGCGCGCAATTGTTTGTAAACTATTGCCTGAACTGCCACAGCGCGAACCTGATGCGCTACAACCGTCTGACGGATCTGGGCATATCCCAGAAGGAGATCGAAAAGAATCTCCTGTTCACGACCGACAAGGTCGGCAACACGATGTCCGTCGCGATGCGGCCCGAAGACGCGAAGAACTGGCTCGGCACCTCGCCGCCCGACCTGTCGGTCGAGGAGCGCGCGCGCGGCCGCGACTGGCTGTATACGTATCTGCGGAGCTTCTACCGCGACGATACACGGCCGAGCGGCTGGAACAACGCGGTGTTCGAGAACGTCGGCATGCCTCATGTACTGTGGCAGCTGCAGGGGCAGCGCACCGCCAAATTCGAAGACAAGACGGACGAGGAGACGGGCGAGAAGGTCCATACGCTCGTCGGCTTCCAGCAGGTCACACCGGGGACACTGTCCGCGGTGGATTATGATTCTGCGGTTGCCGACCTGGTGGCGTACATGACCTGGATGTCCGAGCCGGCTCAGCAGACCCGAAAACGCCTCGGCGTATGGGTGCTGATCTTTCTCGGTGTCCTGACTTTCCTGGCCTGGCGGCTCAATGCCGCGTACTGGAAAGATATCAAGTAATCACGCCTGACCGGCGTGGGGCCGGCGCAAGGTGGAACCCCGGAAGGGGTTCGCCGCGTGCCGGCCCTCGGCTTTTTTGAGGAAACGCAAACATGATGGTTCTGTATTCCGGCACAACTTGCCCGTTCTCCCAGCGTTGCCGGCTGGTGCTGTTCGAGAAGGGCATGGACTTCGAAATCCGTGACGTCGACCTGTTCAACAAGCCGGAAGACATTTCGGTGATGAACCCGTACGGTCAGGTGCCGATCCTGGTCGAGCGCGACCTGATCCTGTACGAATCGAACATCATCAACGAGTACATCGACGAGCGCTTCCCGCATCCGCAACTGATGCCGGCCGACCCCGTGCAGCGCGCACGTGCACGCCTGTTCCTGCTCAACTTCGAGAAGGAACTGTTCGTCCACGTCAGCACGCTCGAGAACGAGAAGGGCAAGGCAGCGGAGAAGAACCACGAGAAGGCACGCCTTGCGATCCGCGATCGCCTGACGCAGCTCGCGCCGATCTTCGTGAAGAACAAGTACATGCTCGGCGAGGAATTCTCGATGCTCGACGTCGCGATCGCGCCGCTGCTGTGGCGTCTGGATCACTACGGCATCGAGCTGTCGAAGAACGCGGCGCCGCTGATGAAGTACGCCGAGCGGATCTTCAGCCGTCCGGCCTACATCGAAGCACTGACGCCGTCCGAAAAGGTCATGCGTCGTTGATGGTGCAATGAGTGCATGACGGAGAGGGCGGCGCGGCATGCCGCGCCCCCGCTCCGGGTTCGAGGATTGTGATGCAAGAGATTTCAACGAAGCCTTATCTGCTGCGCGCGTTGTACGAGTGGTGCACCGATAACGGTTACACGCCGCATATCGCGGTGAGGGTCGACAACTCGACGCGCGTGCCGCGTCAGTTCGTGCGTGACGGCGAGATCGTGCTCAACATCAGCTTCGAGGCGACGAGCCAGTTGCAGATGGGCAACGAATGGATCGAGTTCACGGCCCGGTTCTCCGGGAAGGCGCACAAGATCGAGATTCCGGTTGCCAACGTGCTCGCGATCTATGCGCGCGAGAACGGGCAGGGTATGGCGTTCCAGGTCGATGCGGTCGCGGGCGAAGGCGCGGATTCGGGTGCGTTCGACGATGAAGCGGCGCAGACGGATGATGCGCAGCGCGAGGAGTCGCCAGCTGCGTTGACGCCGGTGGCCGACAGCGGCGCGAACGAGGAGCCCTCCGAAGGCGCCGACGAACCGCCGAAAACCGACGGCGATGGCGACGGTTCAAAAGGTGGCAGCAGACCTCGCCTCAAGATCGTGAAATGAGGTAGAATCTCGCGCTACGCCGGCTTAGCTCATCTGGTAGAGCAGTTGATTTGTAATCATCAGGTGGCGGGTTCGAGTCCTGCAGCCGGCACCAATACCCATGCGGGTCCCAGAGATGGGGCCCGCATTTTTTTGTTCTACAATCAAAGCGTTGTTCTACAAACCGCGTTACTCCAACATTGGCCACGGCGAGCGTTTGGTCGTCGAAGGGACTGAATTGCGCGGTGTCGCGGACAACAAGCAAGGCAATGGCCCGAAGCTCCGACAGTTCCTGTCGGACTATGAGTGGTAAATCGTCATAGCCGGTGAGCGCTATGTTCAATTGTACGATTTGCCTTTGAACATTAAGGCGAAGCTTCCCACCAAATGAAAAGCCCGCATATGGCGGGCTCGATCTATCGTGCAGGCGCGTAGTTTTATCTGCTGCGTAACTTATATCACGTCGCTTTTTTAGTGGGCTACCGCGTTAGGTTTAACAGCGCGCCTTTCAGCGTCGAAAGTAGCATTTTTGCGAAAGACGGTTTATCAATATTGATCGAAAAATGTCCGGTTTGTGCCTGAACGGTATTCGCTTTCTGTTGCTGAACCGGCTGACCATTCACCAGTGAAAAGCCGTTTTTCGTACCTTTTGCGGTAATGGTGAACACGCCATTTGTGTTTATGAAATCCGGTTCCGGACGCTTGAGTTCGATATCTTTGGAGGCGGTGACAATCGATCTGGGCGTCGGTGCGTATATTCCAAATTCCGCCCCATTAGAATTCTTGTCGGCGGAATTTGAGCCGTGGGTGACGAATTTCTCCAGAAACTGGAAATTCATAATGTGGTTCTGGCCGTAACCTTGATCCAATACGTAATTCAAAAAGCCCTTATCCAGTTTGGTATTCTTGCTGTTATCTTGAATCACTTTCGCGGATGCCACGTCTCTGTCGCTGAAAGAAGATGTGAGGCGATGGCCTTCCTTATCGTACATCGGGTTAGTCGTCCAGTTCGATACTACTGTACCTGCAGTTTGCCGATAATAGGCAAGCTGAAACGCGATATCGTCAACGTAATGCAGGTCAGCGCCGGTCTGCTGTGCATACCCGTACAGATCCGACAACGCGCTACGGTCGTCTGCGTTAAGCCACATAACCGGATCAGCAGCACCAACGTCTTTCGGTCCGACTAACGGCGTTGCCGGGATTCCCTTTTCGGAACCGCCATATAACCGCGAGAGCATAATTGCTTCGCCGCTCAGCGTCACGCTATCGGCTTGTGTCGATGTCGATTGAGCCAAAGTGGATGCATAAGCAGCAGCGCCGGTCGAATCGCTGGCCGCAGGTGTTGTCGGTGATTTAGCAGTGCCGCTATTTTGCGTTATCGTCGAAACGTTAGAGTTGATTTCCATTTAAAACCCCGCGTCGTGAAATCAAAAACGCCTCGCTGATTTCTCAAGCGGGGCGTGTACTCATCAATACGAGTAGTTGTAGGTTACAGATTCAGTGCCTGCGGGATTCAGGAACGTACTGGGCCGTCCGGTCGGGTTGTGTCTAATCACAACGGAAGCGCCGTTGCCGAATGGCAGATTGTTGAAATCTTTAAGACTAACGCTAGTCCCCGGAACGATTTCATTGCGGCAATAATTGGATTGCGTCGTGTACGGCGGCAAATAGCAAACAGAGACGACATCGGTCGTTGCGCCGACATATGACGTAGTTTGAACATCGATGCTAATCAGCTTTTTGTTCGCAAGCAGCAGCGAGCCCGGAAAGTCAGAACCGCTCAACCCGAAATGTGCGCCAGCTGCAAAACCGGCACCGGTCGAAAAAATGAGCGCTTGGGGCGGTGACGTCGTTTTCTGAATTGAAGTGGTGCCAGCATAAGCGCCGACGACAGCCGACGACAGCAGAGCCGCCAAAACGAATTTTTTCGTGATTTTTCGCATAGCGATTTTCTCAATAATTGGATGGAGTATCCGACGAACCGAAAACGCATTCGTCTGATGAATTATCGGTGCGCTTGAGAAAATCTGAAGGGTTTGAAAGAATTATTTTTTCATCATTGTTCCGCCAATTTTTCGAGCGGAGGGTATTGTTGCAAAAGTCGAGTGTGAGGACGGAGTGGCCCACATGGTCATGATTTCAGGCGACGCGAACCGATTGCGGACGAGCGAGGTCCGCTATACGGTTGATTACGCCGACGTGAGCCGCAACCTTGGTCGCCTGCAACCCGAAGCGACGTCACCAAAGGACGTTGCGTTACCTGAACTACACGTTCTACATGGAGAGCAGCGACCACACGCTGTACCAGATCCCGATCGTCAACGACAAGAAGAAGCTCAACGACTACAAGCTGTCGTTCAGCACCTTCAATGGCGGCGACGACATCATTACCGACGCGATGGTCTCGGTGAAAGGCAAGAACGTCTATCTGGTGACTGCGCACAAGGACGCTACGCACGGCTATAACCAGCCCGGTGCCGTGAGCACCAGAACCTACCGTCTATTTGCCGGAGGCGAAGTGGAGTGGACTTATTACTTCGCTCCGGTTGCGGAGGCGCAGTATTCCGAGAAGCAGGACTATACGGTCGAGCGCGCGCTGTCGGAGACGGCGAAGGCGCTGCACTGATTTCGGTATCTTGAGCATTCCGACATGACGAAGTTCATTTCCGCGACACACGACAAGGCGACGCTGACCGTCCAGTACGTTGCTGACAACGGGGATATCCTGCTGCGCAGCGGCGGGGCGATTGCATGGCGATTCAACAACCCCGGCAACATCCGTCCGCCACGCGACTACAAGAAGCACCCGAACGGCGGCATCATCAAGACGCACATCGGTGTCGGCGACACCAAGAGCGGCGAGTTTTTGATCTTTCCCGACTACGAGACCGGTTTGGCGGAAAAGAAGGCGATGCTGCGCCGGAAATACAATCCGATGTCGATCCACGATGCGATGTATGTCTATGCGCCACCATTGGAGAACAATACGGAGAAGTACATCGCGTTCATCTGCCACGGGACAGGGTTTGACAGCACGCGCAAGATCGATTCGATGAACGACGCCGAACTCGATTCGATGATGAAGACGATGGAGAAGTACGAAGGGTTCAACGCTTATCTCAAATCACGACATGAGCAGTGGATTCGCACGGCAACGGTGACGCTTTCGGATGGTGCAAAGCCGATTCCCGACCAGAAGGTCGTCGTGCAGAGCAAGGGCAAGAGCCTGTCGACGAAGACCGATCGGACGGGGCAACTCCCGCTGTTGCCGTTCGAAGCGGCGGGTGAGCAGTTCAAGCTGTTCATCGAGCGATCGGAGGGGCTGAAGGAGATCGGCACGATCGTGACGCAGGCGAAATCGTCGGCCTACGTGTTTTTCCACGACCTGCTGACGGTCTCGGCGCCGACCGGTGCGCACTTTGCGAAGGACCCCGTTCGCCACGACAAGCCGGCAGGTTTCCGCTACAAGATCGTTTCGCACGACACGCTTGGCAAGATCGCCGCGAAATTCAAAGTAAGCGTCGAGCAGTTGCAGAAGGACAATCACCTTCATTCGACGCGAATCTTTGCCGGCGATTACCTGTACATCAACATGACGAAGCCGGCGGACGAACATGCGCCGCGCTCGCATGGACATTCGAAGTCCGACTCCGCACCGGCGCACGCGGACGGTGGCAAACGCGACACGGGCAAAACGGCCGATGACGCAGCCGGCCAGAAGGTCGACCTGAGCCAGATCGCGAAGCCGGCCCCGGGCGTCGCGGCACCTGCGACCACGACGGATCGTCCGAAGGCGGGCACGCCTGCTGCGGTGAGTACGGGAGTCGGCGCGACACACACCGAGCCGGGACGTGCCGCGGCACCTGTCACGGGTTCGGATGCGGAAGGCGCGTCGGCGGCGCCCGCGACGGCAAACAAGTCGGGCAAGCCCGACACCACGCTCGATCGCAGCAAGCAAGGCCAGGGGCATCCGATTGCAACGCTGAACACGGATTCGGGCGAGGCGCCGTGGATGACGTATGCAATCGAACAGGCCAAGTTGTGGCACGGGCAGAAAGAGGACGTGATTACGCAGACGATCAACTATCATGAGGAAGTTGGCGTCAATCTCAAGACGCTGGTCGGCGACGGCAACCCCTGGTGTGCGTCATTTGCAAACTGGTGTCTGCATCAGGCCGGGTATCCGATGACCTCTGCACCGGCAGATTCTCAATCATTCCGTCACAGCAAGAATTTTGTGAAAATCGACAAACCCGTGTTCGGTGCCGTTGCGATATACAAGCACCGGAAGGGCGGGCATGCAGCTTTCGTCTATGCGCAGACGAGCACGGGTGCACCGATCCTGCTTGGCGGAAATCAGAGCGATGCGATCAACTTCGGTATGCAGAAGGCCTCCGAACTGAAGGGGTTCTTCGTGCCCGCCAGTTATCTGAAGTTTGCGCAGGACCGTTTGGCCAAGGGCATCGAGCTCGAAAAGAGCACAACGCAAGACCTCAATGACGAGTTTCACATTACCTTTGCCAAGAAAAAGAAAAATGCAGATCGTTAAGACGTGGTGCGTCACTGTCCTGGTTTCGGTACTGGCTGGTGGTAGTACTGCCGCATTATCCCGATCGTCGGCGCAAGACTGCCTGACGCAAGCCGAGGTCCAGCAGATGGATCGCGACTTCTGGGCGACATTCCCGTCGCCGGACGGTTTCGCCGCGTATGCAGCGCCGAAGTTTTCGCTCGGCACGAACATCACGGAGCTATCGCGGTCGCTTGCGGCCACGACGAGCGGTCCGGCACGGGCGCGCGCCGTTGCCACATTCCTTGCGCAGCATCCGGACGTGTTCGGATCGTTCAAGAACGCGCATGACGCGGCCTATCTGTACTATCCCGGACGCGACCACAGCCCCGATGCCGTGCGTACGTCGTCGACGTTCCCCGTCGGGCAGTGCGTTTCCGAATTCAATTACTCGATCGATACAAGCCGTGCCCAGTGCGTCGCCGGGCAGCGCATTCGCGCATACAGTCTGTCGTTCATCAAGGACAAGGGACGTGTGATGCTGCGAACAGGTGTGCTCGGGCTCGACGCCTGTAATTGATCCGTGCGCCGGCGAACGGCATGGCGGCAGTGTCGTCCCACCGGGGACAGCGCATGGAGGCAGATAGCATCACATCTGCCTGAACAACCCCGCATAAGCACGACTGACCGGCAGCATCTCCCGCTGCCCGTGCACGCGGATCCGCAACCGTCCCAACAGATCGCGCTCGACACGATCGATCGCTGCGTACGCAACGATCACGCCGCGATGCACCTGCGCGAACCGCGCCGGATCGAGTCGCTGCATCAGTTCCTTCAGCGGCGTGCGAATCACGAGCCGTTCGCCTGCCGTGACGACTTCCGTGTATTTCTCCGACGCCTGGAAGTACAGCACGTCGTCGACCGAGACGTGCCGCGTCGCATCCTTCACGCCTACCGTCAGCCAGCGGATCGGCGCCGCGTCCCGCGCTTGCGCCGCCTGCGCGAGCGCATCGCCCTGCGCAAGCGCAGGCTCGCCGCGCTGCAGCTTCGCGATACAGCGCAGCAGCCGCTCGTCCGTCACCGGCTTCAGCAGATAGTCGACCGCCGCATGATCGAACGCATCGACCGCATATTCGTCGTAGGCCGTGACGAACACGACATGCACGTCGGGCGCCAGCGCCGCGAGCTTCAGCCCGTCGATGCCGGGCATCCGGATATCCAGAAACGCGATGTCCGGTCGCGGCGACGCGTTCAGCGCGGCCAGCGTTTCGATGCCGTTGCGCGGCATCGCGACGATGTCCAATTCGGGCCAGAGCTGATTCAGCCGCTGCGCGAGGGAGGCGGACAGGTTCGGTTCGTCGTCGGCGATGAGGGCGGTCGGCATGTCAGTCGATCGGAATCAGCAGGGTAGCGGTGACGCCATGCGCGGCGGCGGCATTCGTTTCGACGGAGACGCGGCCGCGCTCGCCGTGCAGCGTGCGGATGCGCGCCGCAACGTTGGCGAGCCCGACGCCGCCGTGCAGGCGCGAGTCGCCTTTACCGAGGCCGACGCCCGTATCGATCACGTTCAGTTCGAGACTGTCGCCCCGCATCCTGCCGCGAATCACGATCACGCCGCCGTCGATCGACGGCTCGATCCCGTGCAGCAGCGCATTCTCGACGAGCGGTTGCAGCAGCAGCGGCGAGAACGGCAGCGCGTGCAGATCCGCTGGCACGTCGATCGCATAGGAAAGCCGCTCGCCGAGCCGGATCGACGCGATCTTCAGCAACGCGTCAACGAGCTCGAGTTCCTCGCCGAGCGTCGACGTCGCATCGCGCGTGCGTCGCAGGCTCGCACGCAAGTAGCGGTTCAGGCTGTCGAGCATCGTCGACGCGCGCGTCGGATCGCGCTCGATCAGGCTCTGCACGTTCGCGAGCGTATTGAACAGGAAGTGCGGCTCGATCTGCGCCTGCAGCAGCGCCAGGCGCGCGGCCGTCTCGGCCTGGCGTGCCTCGGCGGCTTCGCGGCGCTCGGTCTCGAGCGTCGCGCGCATGCGCATCGACTGCAGGAACAGCGACACGCACACGAACAGGATCGCCGAGATGAGAAACGACGGCCCGTAGTTGTCCCACGTGCCGATGCGGGCGCGCCCGAACACGTGCGGCACGTTTCCGCTGATGATCGCTGCCGTGATCTCGAAACCGATGAGCACGCTGGCCGGTGCGATCACGATAGCCTTGAGCGCGAGCCCCGGCTTGCGCGGCAGGAGCCTGTCGGCGGCGTGACTGAGCAGCAGCGCGGAGAAACCGATCGCGTTGGCGACGACGAGGTCGGGCAACAGCGATTCCTGGAAATGGAGTGCCCAGAAACCCAGGCCGACGACCGAGTTGAAGCACGCGAACGCGAGCAGTGCGGCCGGATCGCGCAACAATCGCGGCGCCGCGCTGGCGGGGGGCGGCGAAATCGGCGAAGGGTCGGACGTGGCTCGCATGGTGTCGGGTGAGGAGGGCGCGCGATGCGCTGATGGTCTTGACCTTACTGCCGGGCGGGCCGACTGCGCACGCATTGCGACGAACGGTGCGCGGCCGCGACGAAAGCGCGTCGGCTGCCGACGGTTGGCCGGTTTCCGTCACGAGTGTAGTGGAAGGGGCTGCGGAAGGACACTGGGCGCGGCCGGTGTCGTGTCGAGCATGAAGCGCCGGCCTTTCGGTTCGGAAGTCACCGGCCGCCGGGTTCGCGGGCACATCGGTCTGCCCGATCAGCCGAACGATCATCGTCGCGACGCGCCGCTCGTCCGCGAATTCCGGCCGCTCGTCGCAAGCCCCGCCGCCTGCCGGGATCGGGCAGTACGGTGTTGCCGTGTCCATTCCGATCAGGCGACTCCGACCATGTCCGCGCTCCTCCATCTGAAGCCTTACGTGTACGTGATGTTCTGCGTGCTGCTCTATATCGGCATCAAGCGCTGTTTCCCGCGCGAGGTGCCGGCCGTCCGACCGTTGATCTCGCCGGTCGCGTTCGGGATGCTCGGCATTGCCAGCCTGAACGGACTTTTTCCGCATGCAGGAGTCGACGCGAATGCGATTGCGCTGGCGGCCGTCCTGGGCGGCGCGGCGCTGGGCTGGCTGCACGCAAGCCGGTGGCGGCTCGCGTACCGTCCGGCCTCGTCGGGCCTGCGCGTACGCCTGCCCGGCGATGCGAGCCTGCTCGCCACGCTGATGCTGACGTTCGTCACCGAAACCGGCATCCATTACGCAGTCGCCGTGCATGCGCCGTGGGCGGCGACGGGCGGCTTCGTGATGCTGTCGTTCGCGGTGTGGGGCGTGCTCATCGGGATGACACTCGGGCGCGCGGTGAACGTGGTCGTGCGCTGCATGCGCCATGCGAGCGGATCGAAGCAGGGGAGTTTCCCGTATTCGGTCGATCCGCGATGACGGGGTGCGAAACGGCTGGCGAGCGGGCAACTGACGGCCTGACAGGGGATGGGCCCGTCTTCGTCAATCGTGGCGGCCTCGAACCGAAACGGCGTGTGACGTGCACCGATTTGCGCCCCGTTTTCCTGTCACGGTCGCGTCATGGGGTGCCCATAACGTTGCACGTTCCCGTCGTGGCGGCACTGCCGGACCGGGAACGTGCGCAACCCGCTCGCGACGACGTGCCCGCGTCGCAGGTGGGGGCCGACCGGGATCTCGCTCCCGGCGGCGCAGTGGTCATGCATCGCGCCATTTCATTCGAAAATACGATCGACGACGGTTCGAACCGGGCCGCGGACGATCAGGAGACAGGGACCATGCTGAGTCCGCATGAATTCTCGATGCTGTTGCGCGTCGCGCGTGCGCCGGACAGTGTCGATCTGTCGAATCCGGCCTTCGCCGTGCTGGTCGAGAAGCGGCTGGTCGACGATACGCAGGTGCGCATGAATGCCGTGGCCGCGCGCCCGGCGCTGACACCGATCGGCCAGATGCTGCTGGCGCGCTTCGACGAAGCGGCTTGAGGGGAAGCGTCACGCCTTCATCGAGACGAAGGGCGTGACGCGTTGAAGTGTCGGGCCGCTTACTGCGCGACCGGCACGGTCACGTCGCTGCCGAACCAGTGCATCGAGATCTTCTTCAGCGTGCCGTCCTTGTGCAGCGAATCGAGCGCGTCGTTGATCGCTTTCTCGAACTTCGGATTGCCCTTGCGGAACGGGATCGCCATTTCCTGCTTGCCGCCGTTCAGCACCGCGCCCGCGCGCAGCGGCAGGTTCGACGTCTTGATCATGTACGGCAGCATCAGGCGGTCGTCGAGCGTCGCCTCGATCCGGCCCGCGGCGAGGTCGCGCAGCTTCTCCGGCGCGCCCGGATACGTCTGCACCTCGATGCCCGGCACGGTGCGCGCCATCTGGTCATAGTTGGTGCCGAGCGTCACGCCGAGCTTCTTGCCCTTGAAGTCGTCGAGCGACTTGAAGTTGCGCGAGTCGTCCTTGCGCTGGATCAACTGCGCGGCCGAGTACGTGTACGGCTGGCTGAAGTCGAGCGCTTCCTTGCGCTGCGGCGTGATCGTGACCTGGTTGACGATCACGTCGAACTTGCCGGCCTGCAGGCCCGCGATGATGCCGCTCCATTCGGTCGGGACGAACTGCGTCTTCACGCCGAGCTTGCCGGCGACCGCGTTCGCGACGTCGACGTCGAAACCTTCGAGTTGCCCCGACGTGCCGCGCGAGTTGAACGGCGGATACGTGCCTTCGAGGCCGACGCGCAGCACGCCGGCTTTCTTCACTGAATCGAGCAGGTCATCCGCGTGCGCGGCAACGGCCGTAAAGCCGAGGGCCGACGCGAGCAGCAGGCCCGACAGCAGGAACTTCGAACGTTTCATCGCAGATCTCCAGTGGTCAGCGTGGTGTGGGGTGAGCGCCGGCGCCGGGTGGGCGCGGCGGGCCGCAAGACGGGCACGTAGACACTACTCGCAACCGGGCCGCGCCGGAAGTCGAATTGGCCCTGATTGCAATCGATTTCATCGATGTGCGGGACGGCGGGCGTGATTACCGTCCGCCAGCGTGGCATGCGGGCTGATCGGATTCTGCTCGTTTAAAGCAGGTCAGATTTGAGGGCGGGCGAGGTTTTGTCTGTAAAATCGCGCGAGCAAAATCGAATGCTCGCGCCATCCGAGGGCGTGTCAAAAGAAAAAGGCCGTTCATGAACATGCAGAACACAATCGCCGCGTTGCGTGGCGGATTGCTTCAGCAGGACCGGTTGCTGAAGCTCGATACGCCATTGGGGCCCAACGTCCTGACCGTTCAGCGGGCAGTCGGTCGCTCACGTATCGGGCGCGCATACGAGTTCACGCTCGACGTGCTGTCGACCGACAGCGATGTGGAACTTAAAAAGCTGATCGCACAGCCGGTCACGTTGTGGATCCAGCAGGGCGATCTCGGCTATCGGCCGATCAACGGCTACGTGCATACCGCGCGCCGATTGGGCGCCGACGGTGGGCTCACGACTTATCAGCTCGCGTTCGCCGATTTCACCCACTTCCTGAAGTTCCGTCGCGATCAGCGGCTCTGGAACGACACGACCGTCGACCAGATCATCAGCGACGTGCTGAACCAGCACCCGCAGGCGCAGGGCCATTTCCGCTTCGCGCTGTCGAAGCCGCTGCCGAACCGGTCGTACACGCGCCAGCACGACACCGACTGGCATTTCGTGCATCGGCTGATGGAGAACGAGGGGCTCTATTGCGCATGGCAGCAGGCCGACGACGGCAAGTCGCATACGCTCGTCATCACCGACAACCTGCAGGCGTTCACGCCGCTGTCGCCGGAAACCGTGCGCTTTTATCGCGGCGACGCGGCCAGCGAACCCGACGCGTTCACGCAATGGTCGGGTACGCGCACGCTGCAGAGCGTCACGCGTACGACGCGCACGTTCGACTACAAGAATCCTTCGCAGCCGTCGAACCCGAAAGGCACGTCGCTGCCGACGATGGGCGGCCAGGGCGAGTTGCCGGATCAACTCGAAGTCTACGAGTACACGGGCGCCTACACGTATCTCGACCAGACGCGCGGCGACCATCTGACGAAGGTCAAGATGGAAGAGTGGGAGTCGCGGGCGAAACGTTTCCATGCCGCGGGCGGGGTGCGCGCGATCGATGCCGGCCGGCGCTTCACGCTGGCCGATCATCCCGAGCACGATCGTGATGCCGCCGATCAACGCGAATTCGCCGCGATCGAGGTGGCGTGGTGGATCGAGAACAATCTGCCCGTCGCAAGCGACAGCGCGGACTTTCCGTACAGCCTGCGCGAAGCGTTGACGCAGGCACAGGACAACTACGGTACCGATCCCGCGTTTCGCGTGCAGCACGACGACGGATCGGCCGGCTTCTATCTCGTCGAAGTCGAAGCGCAACGCGTGAGCGTGCCGTATCGCAGCCCGTTCGAACATCACAAGCCGGACATGCATCTCGAGACGGCGATCGTCGTCGGGCCGCAGGGCGAGGAGGTCTATACCGACGAGTTGAACCGGATCCGCGTGCAGTTCGTGTGGGACCGGTTGAACCCGGGCAACGAGAACGCGTCGTGCTGGGTGCGTGTCGTGCAGTCGGATACGGGCGGCGGCTACGGCGGCGTGCACGTGCCGCGTATCGGCGAGGAAGTGCTGATCGACTACGTCGGCGGCGATTGCGACCGGCCGCTCGCGGTCGGGCGCGTGTACAACGGCGCGAACCAGCCGCAATGGCATACCGACGGGATCCTGTCCGGGTATCGGTCGAAGGAGTATTCGGGCGGCGGCTACAACCAGCTCGTGATGGACGACGCGACCGGGCAGAACCGCGTGCAGCTGATGAGCAGCAGCGCGAACAGCCTGCTGCATCTGGGCTACATCATCGACCAGAGCGGCAATTCGCGCGGGTCGTATCTCGGCAGCGGCTTCGACCTGCGCTCGGATGCGTATGGCGCGGTGCGGGCGAGCCAGGGCCTGTATGTGACGACGCACCCGAAGGCGGCGAACAGTCAGCCGCTCGACGTGAAGGAAGCGCAGCAGCAGCTCGTGACCGGCGAGAGCCTCGTCGAGGCGATGTCGGGTGTGAGCGAGCAGCATCAGGCGGAAAGCCTGAAGGACGCGCAGGACACGATGCGCGCGTTCACGGATGCGACGCAGGACAGCGCATCGGGTAGCGCGTCCGGCGGGCGTACGGCAGGCGGCGGCACGGGTAACGCGAACGCATTCAAGGAGCCGGTGATGCTGTTCGGCAGCCCGTCGGGGATCGGGATGTCGACGCAGCAGTCGGTGCATGTGGTCGCGAACGATCACGTGAACGTGGCGAGCGGGCAGAGCGTGCACGTGGCCGCAGGCAAGTCGCTGATCGGGAGCATCGGGCAGAAGCTGAGCCTGTTCGTGCAGAACGCGGGGATGAAGCTGTTCGCGGGCAAGGGCAAGGTGGAGATCCAGGCGCAGTCGGACAACATCGAGGTGACCGCGCAGAAGGCGGTGAAGGTGGTGTCGGCGACGGACAGGATCGAGATCGCGGCTGATCAGGGGATCCTGCTGACGAGCGGCGGCGGGTATATCCGGATCCAGGGTGGAAACATCGAGATTCATGCACCCGGTGCGATCGACGTGAAGGGCGCGTCGCATACGTTCGCGGGGCCGGCGAGCATGGGGTATCCGCTGCCGAGTCCGAGGCCGGATCAGCCGGGGCAACTGGAGTTGTTCCACAAGTATGTGAACGGCGAGGCGGTCAAGGGTGGGTTGTTCACGGTGAAAGACGTGAACGGCGCCGTGCTCAAGAAGGGGGCGCTCGACAACGGCGGGTATACGGTCGTGAGCGGGCTGCCGCCGGGGGCGGTGCGCGTCGAGTTCGGGAAGGATCCGCGCGAGTCGGATCAGCCGGCGAACTACTTCAAGCAGGCGAAGTGGCCGGCGGAGCCGATCGAGCCGTCGCCGGAGGCCGCACAGGCTGCGTCGACGGGGCAGCTAGCCAGCCAGTTGCAAGGGATGGCGCCTGCCGCGGCGACCGCTGCGATGGGGCTCGTGAGCGGCGGTGGTGCCGGTGCGGCGTTGGGCGGACTGGCGAGTTCCGCGTTGCCGGCGGCGGCAGGTGCGCTGGGCGGGGCAGGTGCGGTGTCTGCCTTGCAGACGGCTTCGAGCCTGGGCAGCGCCGCGAAGCAGGTGGCCGGGATGGTGCAGGCTGCGCGTCAGGGCGGGCTCGCGGCACTGGCCGCGCCTGCTGCGAACGCGGCATCCGGAGCACTGCAGGGTGCGCTGCCGGGTGTTGCCGGGATCGCCGGCAAGGGCGCCACGACGGTGACGTCCGCTGCCGGCGCCACCGGCATGAAGCTCCCGACGAGCGGGTTTGGCGGACCGCTGAAATCCTGAGAGGGCGGCACGTCAGCCGTCTAAAACAACAAATCGCGATTTGAAAGAACAACGACATGGCACAACAACTTCCACCGGGCGCCGAGAAGGAACAGGCCGTTTCCTGGCTCAGCGATATTTCACCGAAAGATGTGGCGGCGGGCGGCGACCGTTTCAATAAGTGGTTGCTCGAAATCAGCGGCAATCACATTTCGTTCGAGGATCTCAAGACCGTTGCAAGTGCGGTGCCGATCATCGGCAACCTGATGGCGTTTTACGACGCGGTTTGCGACATCGTGACGATCGTCCAGAAGCGCCACGCGAATCTGCTCGATTACCTTGGGCTTGCGATCAACCTGATCGGGGTCATTCCGGTTCCGCCGCCGCTGGCATCGTTTCGATTGTCGGCTCGGCCGTTGCTCCGGCTCGTGCGCAATCAGTTGCTGGTGACGCGCGGCAACCTCGGGGCGGCGCTTATCTCGGTGCTCGTCACACATGTCAACGCTGCTGCTGCGACTGAAATCGAAAACTTCCTGAAGACCCTGCAGGACGTTCTTGTTGAACTGCTGAACGACTGCGCGCACAAGGCGCAGGAATTGATGGTTGGTATTGCGGACGGACTGGAGCTCGCCCTCAAGGGGAAAATCTTCGACAGCAGCGCCAATGTGCGACGTACTACGCAAATCGCTCAGAAGATGGGCAAGCGATCCTGGTACAACCCGATGCTGGTGGTCGATGCTTTTGAGTACGGCTACGAAGGTTCGATTGCACTTGGCAAGGACGCCGGGAACGCGACGGCAGGGATGGCCGCGAAGCTCGCGCCGGATTCGTGGTTGCAACCGTTCCGGGATATCGTCGCATTCCTGAAGACCGAGGCACCGAAGGTCGCTAAGGCGATCCGCGATCTGAACGGCAGCGAAGAAGGCAAGATGCTGTGGTTGATCGCGCAGTTGATCGAAGCCGTGGCGCGGGTGCGCGCGCGCGGGAAACTTCATGAGAAGACTGCGGATGTTCCGCCCGGCGGCAAGGGGAAGGCGCAGGTCGATCGTCCTCAGGAACCGCTGGGGATGACAGGGGAGCAAGCACATGCACGGGGCGCGGGCCAAAGCCCATGCAAGGGTTGCCAGATCGGCACGTCGCCCGCGTCGATCGACTTTGCATTTGGCGACGAGACATTCACGCACACGGATTTCGAACTGCCTGGGGCGTTGCCACTCGTCTGGGCCCGGACGTACCGGTCCCGTCTTTCCGCGTACGATAACGGTGAACTCGGTGCGCGCTGGCTCACGCCCTACACGACGCGAATTGATATCGATGGAGATACGTGGCTCTATCGTGACGCCAGCGGGCGGAGCATTGAATATCGCGCTCTCGCAGTCGGGGGCGTGAAAGACGATCTCGCGGAGAATCTGACGCTGTCGCGTCTCGACGATACGTGGATGACTATCGCGTACGGGCATGATGTGCTGCATGTCTATGAGCGCCACGGCGATGTATTCCGGTTGGCGATGCAGAAAGATCGTGCGGGCAATACGATTACGCTCGATTACGATGCACTTGGCCGTGTGGTGCGGTTGATCGATGCGAGTGGAAATGTGCTGTCGTTCGAGCACGACAAGCGAGGTCGGATCGTGTTGATCGAGCAGGTGCTCGAGGACGGCAATCGTCGCAGGCTCGCGGGTTACGCCTACGACGAAGCAGGCGACCTCGTGAGCGCCACCGATCGGCATGGCAACGCGTGGAGCTATCAGTACCGCCGGCATCTCGTCACGCACTACACCGACCGCACGGGTCGCGGCATCACGCTCGAATGGGACGGTGCTGACGCGGATGACAGCGCAAACGCGAAATGTGTGCGCGAGTATGCGGACGATGGCAGTCTCGACATCCGTCTCGCATGGCATCCGAATATCCGCCTTACTTACGTGACCGATGCGCTGGGTCAGGTAACGCGCTACTACTACAACATCAGCGGCTATGTGTATCGGATTGCTTATCCGGACGGGAACGAAGAGTGGTTCCGGCGCGATGAACACAACAACCTGACGCTGCACATTCTGCAGGACGGTAGCATCGAGCAGATGCGTTACGACGCGCGAGGGAATCGGACGTGGCACGAGCGTCCGGATGGCAGCGTCGTCGAGATGGTGTACGACTCCGAAGATCAGATGACTGGCTTTGTCGATCCAAACGGACATATGTGGCAGCGCAAGTATGACGACGCGGGCAATCTTGTCGAAGAGATCGATCCGCTCAAGCACTCGACGAAGTTCAGCTACAACAACCAAGGGCTGCCGGTAAAGGTCACCGATGCCAAGGGCGGATCAAAGTCTATCGAATACAACGATGCGGGGCAGTTGACTAGCTACACGGACTGTTCTGGAAAGAAGACTGAGTGGCGATATGACACTATTGGTCGTGTACGCGAGGCAAAGGGTTCGTCTGGCTGGGTGGTCTCGTATGGCTACGGTTCGAACGGGCAATTGACTGAGATTCGTTCGCCAGCTGGAATCGAGCAGGTGCAGTACGATGCAGAAGGCCGATTGTTGCGGCAGACGGATCAGCTCAATCGAACGACGCGATATAGCTATGATGCTGTCGGTCGGATTGTGAGTCGCACGGACGCGCTCGGGCAGGCAGTCGCATACAGATATGACCGTCTCGGTCGATTGACTGCGTTGATTGACGCGAATTTCTCGACATATCACTTCCACTACGATTCGGTAGGGCGGTTGATCGAAGAAGTCGGTTTCGATGGTAAGTCGACGCGCTATCTGTATGACAGGGAAAGCGGCAGACTTGAATCGGTAGATGAAGCAGGCCGGGTTACGTCGATGGATGTCGACACAAACGGCCGCTTGCTGAAACGAGTTTCAGGGGCGAGCGAAGAGCGGTTTGCATACGATCCTAGTGGTCGGCTGATCGAAGCGGTAAACCGATATAGTCGAGTCCAGTTTTTTTTCGACCCGGCCGGTAATCTTGTGCGTGAACATCACGCTTATGATCTGTTCGGTGAGCGACGCAGCTACGTCTGGCATCACGAATACGACGAACTCGGCAACCGGCGACGGACCGTGCGCCCGGATGGTCATGCGGTCGACTGGTTGATGTACGGCTCAGGGCACGTGCACGGGATGCTGCTGGATGGCAAGGAGCGCGTACAGTTCGAACGTGATGACCTACATCGCGAGACGGTACGGCTGCTGTCGAGCGATGTCGGACAGCGTACGATCTACGATCCGGCGGGGCGGGTGGTGGGACAGACGATCCAACGCTCGACGGCACCGGCGCCTTTGGCCGAGCGACGGTATCGCTACGATGCCGCTGGGCAGTTGTTGCGAATCGAGGACAGTCGCAAGGGGGGGACGGATTATCGATATGACCCCGTCGGACGCCTAATCGAAGCGATCAGTTCCGTCGGGAAAGAGCGGTTTGCGTTCGATCCCGCGAGCAACATTATCGATCCGGTGCTAGGTCAGGCGATGTCCGCGGGCCGGTCCAGTCCGGTACGGGTAGAAAGTACGTTGCCGGTCGATGTACCGAAAGTACTAGGTAACTTGCTGAAAGCATATGCAGGGATGCGCTTCGACTACGATGAGCGCGGCAATCTGGTGCGCAAGCGCACGCCGACAGGTGCGCAGGAATACGAATGGGACGAGTTCAACCGCTTACAGTCGGTGCGGGTTGCAGATGTGTCACAGCAGTGTCAGGCGCGGTACTTCTATGATGCATTCGGTCGTCGGATCGCGAAGGAAGTGAATGGCGAGCAGACAGTATTTGGATGGGATGGAGACGCGCTGGCATATGAATGCAACGGAGAGTCAGGCACGCACTATATCTATGAGCCGGGGACTTTCGTGCCGTTGGTGCAGTATGTGGCGGAGCCGGTAGAGGGAATTGCAACGCCGGAGTGGAAGAGCACGGATCGGTACGTGCCGGAAGATGATCCGCTGCAAAAAGTTCCGGAGCGTCTGGCGGATGCCAAGCTGTTTTATTACCACTGCGATCAGATCGGTACGCCACAGTTGTTGACGGACGACAACGGCGATGTCGTGTGGGAAGCGTCATATAAGGCGTGGGGTGACGCACGGAAAGTGATCGCGCGGGCGTCGAAGGCCGCCGGAGTTACTCCGAAGAATCTGTTGCGGTTTCAGGGGCAGCAGGTCGACGATGAGACAGGGCTGCACTACAACTGGCACCGGTACTATGATGCGAGTAGCGGACGATTCGTATCGCAAGACCCGATTGGACTTGCCGGCGGCATCAATGTTTATCAATACGCGTCAAACCCCGTCGAGTGGATCGATCCGTTGGGGTTGGCGCCGCGCCGTCCTGCGCATGAAGCAAGCATTCAACGAAAGGTTAGCTGCCTCAAGGCGCAAGGATTCCAAGAGCATCACATTATCAGCGACAAGAATTCGCAAACGAAAAACCACCCGCTAATTGCCCTTGCAGGCTTTGACCTTCAATCTCAAGCCAACAAAATCTATCTCCCAGATGATGAAAGCCTTCATCCGACTCGCTCGATCCACAACGGGCGCCATCCAAACATTGTCAGCACGAACTTGTCCAGACAAATGAATGACGCGGTGGCAATAGGAAAACAGCAGGGCTGGGGCCAGACACAATATGATCAGGCCCTGCGCGGAATCATTGCGCGTGAGCGGGCAGAGTTGAAAGCGGGGAACCGGATGCTCAACAAGAACCATCGACCATGGGCATGTCCAAACTGAGCGAGGAAATATGACGAAAATCTGGACCACGGAGGCAGACTATCCGGAAAATCGGATGGCACTCTTCAACGAGGAAACAAATGGATTGGATCGTTTCGAGTTGCAGGCGGCAAAACGTCTCGTAAGACCCGCTCCCTTGCTATTTGAACTTCCCAAAAAAGGCCTGCCAAAGATTCGAGATTACGGCGTCATCTGGTCAGACATCTTGATTCCGCTTGTAAGTGAGGCAGTACGTGCTGCGATTGAAGGGCTGGCGAATGATGATGATGTTCAATTCATCCCGGCAGTTCTTAGATCGAGCGGAGAGACTATCGATGGTTCGTACTACCTTCTCAACCCGATGAGAAAAGTTGATGTGGTTGATCACGACGCTTCCGAGCCGATCGTGGTGAAAATATCGGGATTTCCTGACGCCAAGGTCGGTTTCAAAAAGATGGTCTTGCGCTCCGATTTTCCGGCTAATGGAATTGGTCGGCAATTCGATTCCCCGACATATATTGTCGTCGGGGATCGACTGGCCGACGCCGTATTGCGTGCGACGAAGAAAGGCGTCAGGTTTACTGCTGGAATCCCACCGGCTGGTTGATGCCAAACTGACCTGTGGTGCTGGGAAGGTCCGGGTCGGAAGCGCGCACGATGACCTTTCCGAGGGGCAAACGTTGTTGCGGCTGGACGAGCAGTGGCTGACCGTGACGCGCGGGCATGTGCTGCTCGAAGCGTACGAGCGGCACGGCAACGTGTTCCGTCTCGCATTCGTCAAGGACCGTGCCGGCAATCAGGTGACGCTCGACTACGATGCGGAAGGGCGGTTGCATCGCCTGATTGCACCGCACGTTCAGGTTGCGTTCCGGCATGACACGCGAGGGCGGATCGTTGGCGTCACTCATCATGACGCACAAGGCGAATACGTCGGCACGCTTGCGAACTACGAGTACGACGACCAGAACGACTTGATCGGGGCGACGGATCGCTACGGTAATCGCCGCGAATACCGTTATCGACATCACCTCGTGACGCGATATACCGATCGCACCGGTCGAGGTGTGAACCTCGAGTGGAACGGTGACGGTGACCTTTCCCCTCTGAAGTATCCCACTGTAAAGTTAGTGGCAAGGCCGCAGGAGAAACCTTGTCATGAAGAAATCGCGGTTCAGTGAAGAGCAGATTATCGGGGTGCTGAAGGAAGCCGATGCAG
>NZ_JAAGPC010000080.1:0-40015 GCF_017104595.1 Burkholderia sp. Tr-20390
GCGCGGTCGCGCCGCGGTGCCGCGATGCGAACGCGGCGCCCGCCGCGCCCATCGCGATGCGCCGCGCCTTGTCGGCGAACAGCGCGTCGAGCACGTGCGCGAGATCGAGCGGATCCTCGACCTGCAGCGCCGCACCAGCCGCGACCGCGTCGGCGGTCGCCTGCGTGAAGTTGAACACGTGCTTGCCGATCAGCACCGGCACGCCGACCGCGCATGCTTCGATCAGGTTCTGGCCGCCGAGCGGCAGCAGGCTGCCGCCGATGAACGCGATGTCGGCCGCCGCGTAATACGCGCCGAGCTCGCCCATCGAATCGCCGAGCAGCACCGTCACGTCATCCGGCAGCGGCTCGGCAGCCGGCCGGCCGGACGCGAGCGCGCCCGTGTCGGCCGCCCACACCGAGCGTCGCACGCACTTGAGCCCGCTGCGCCCGACGAGCGCCTCGACCTCGGCGAAACGCTGCGGATGACGCGGCACGAGCACCAGCAACGCGCCGGGCGTGCGCATCGCCGCGAATGCGTCGAGCACCAGTGCTTCCTCGTTCTCGCGCGTGCTCGCGGCCACCCACACGGGCCGCGTGCCGATCGCCTCGCGCCACGCATGGCCGCGCGCCGCGAGCTCCGGGGGCGTCGTCATGTCGAACTTCAGGTTGCCGAGCACGGTCACGTTGCGCGCGCCGAGCGACGTCAGCCGCTCCGCATCGGCCGGGCTCTGCGCGAGCACGCGCGAGAAGCCGCCGAACACGTCGTGCGTCGCCGCGCCGAACTTCGATGCCCGCCGGAACGAACGCGCGGACATGCGCGCATTGGTCAGCACCAGCGGCACGTCCGCACGGCGGCACTCGTCGATCAGCGTCGGCCACACCTCGGTTTCCATCACGAGGCCGAGCGTCGGCCGCCACGCGTGCAGGAAACGTCGCACCGCGCCGGGCATGTCGTACGGCAGGTAGCAGCGCAGCACGCGATCGCCGAAGATCTGTTCGCCGGTCGCGCGGCCGCTCGGCGTCATGTGCGTGAGCAGGATGCGCGCATCGGGGCGCGCGTGCATCAGCGCGTCGATCAGCGGCTGCGCCGCGCGCGTCTCGCCGACCGATACCGCGTGCACCCAGATCAGCGGCGCACGGTCGTCGCGCGAGCGGCCGGCCACGTGGCCGAAGCGTTCGCCGATGTGTTCGCGATAGCCGCGCTCCTTGCGCGAGCGCACGTACAGCCGGATGACGGCGATCGGGGCGACGAGCCACCACAGCGCGCGATAGATCACCCTCAGCATGCCGCGTCCCTTGTCTTGCCTCGACGAAAATGCGCGCTCAAACCAGCGCCCTGCCCGTCAGGCGTTCGAGGATGCCGAGCGGCGCGCATTCGCGGCGCACCATCGCGTCGACCGGCAGGAAGAAGGTCTGTTCGAGCATGAACTGGCCGGACATCACAGCGTGCGAAGTCTGATCGGAGAAACATATCCACACGCAGCCCGGCGGAAACGGCATCGTCTCCTGCGGGCTCGTCTTCTGGTAGTCGAGATCGGCCTTCATGCTGTCGTGCAGGTTCAGCATCAGGTGGTCGTACGCGCTGCGCGGCGACTTCGTCACGTGCAGCAGGTTCAGCAGCCACGCGGCGCCCGGCAACTGCGGCTTGATGTGCGGCAGGAAGCGCTTCGCGACGTCCTCGAACGGCTCGCCGACGCGCCACACGCGCGGCACGCCGGCCGGGTTCACGTTCGTGAACACGCGCAGGATGCGCTCGCCGTAGTTGGGCCGCGACGGGAACGCGTCGACGTGCAGCCGGCTGTCGTCCTTGCGCCACGACGTCTGGCGCGTCTCGACCTGCATCAGCCGCAGGCTGGTCGGCGCGACGCGCAGCTTGCCGCGGTATTCGGGAAGGAGGCCGTCGACGAGCGTGCCGGCCTGCTGCTGGAAGCGCGCGACGAGCGCGCGCACCGCCGACTGCGTGACGCTGTCGCCGAGCACGCCGGCGAGCGCGCCGCCGTTCGGCGCGAGGCTGATGTTCTTGCGTTTCGGGTCGGCGAGCGCCGGATCGAGCAACGCTTCCTCGCCGCCGTCGATCGCGAAGCGCAGGTGCGGGAAATACAGCACCTTGCCTTCCTCGACGGCGGCCAGCAGCTGCTCGCGCGGCGCCGACAGGTTGTGTCCGCTCCAGTCGGCGGACGGGACTTCGATGATCTGGGATTCGCTCATGTTCGGTTCGCGTGGGTTCGCGCGTGTGACTGCGTTACAGGAGACCGAAGCCCGCGAGCGCCGACTTCACCTGCGCGATCGACGGGGGCTGCCCCGCCGTGCCGAGATTGACGACGTTCGGCGACCAGTAGCCGCCGGTCCGCCAGGCCGTCGCGAAATTGTACAGTTCGACCGTCGGACGCTTCAGCGCGGCCGCGATGTGAACCAGACCTGTATCAACCCCGACGATCGCATCCGCGCCGTCGATCAGGCCGACCACGGCCGGCAGCGACAGCTTCGGCGGCACGATCGCCGCCACGCCGAACGCCTGCGCCAGCCGCTCGCTGGTCGCGCGCTCCGCGTCGTTGCCCCACGGCAGCACGAGCGACGCGCCGCGCCGCACGAGCGCCTGGCCGAGCTCGATCCACGCGGCGTCCGGCCACTGCTTGTCGGCACGCGACGTCGCATGGACGAACACCACGTACGGCACCGGCAGGTTCAGCCCGAGCGCGGCCACCGCGAGCGGCGCCGCGCGCGTATCGAGGCCGAACTCGACCGGATCGGCCGGCGTCGGCGCCGGGTCGCCCAGCGCGGCCGCGACGAGTTGCCGCGAGCGCTCGACGACGTGCGTGCGCGGCGCGATCGGCACGCGCTTGCGATAGAAGAAGCGCACGGGCCACTCGTAGCCGGCGCCGTCGGTGCGGTTGCCGAGCCCGACGAGCGGGCCGCGCGCCCAGCTCGCGACCCAGGCCGTCTTGATGAGGCCCTGGCAGTCGATCACGAGGTCGTACTGCTCGGCCGCGAGGCGCTGGCGGAACGCGCGGATCTCGCGCCACGTGGCGCCCGAGAACGGCTTCTTGCGCCAGCGGCGCAGCGAGAACGGCAGCACGTTGCGCACGCCGTCGACGAGCTTGACCAGGTCGACGAAGCTTTCCTCGACGAGCCAGTCGATCTGCGCATCGGGGTGGCGGCGCCGGATATCGGCGATCACCGGCATGTTGTGCACGACGTCGCCCAGCGACGACACGCGCACGATCAGGATCTTTTGCACGCTGAAAAAACGCCGGCAGGCAGCCGGCGACAAGCAGAAAGGGGGGATTTTATCTCGCCCGGGGGGCCTAGGACCTGTTCCCGCTAATAACGGGCTTGCGAACTTGCCTTGCCGGCTGCAGTGCAAGAAGCAAGGAGCGCCGTTTGGCTCGTGCCAAACAAGCGACGCGCGACGCCGCAATGCGGCCGGCAAGGCACGTTCCCGTGATTGAAAATTCCTTTGTGGGGCTGGCCGCCAGAAGGGCCGAGCGCAAGGCCTGCGACGAAGCGAATACTCGACGTATTCGCGAGGAGCATGACGCAGCGATCGGCCCTTCTGGCGGCCAGCGCAAGCCCGTTATTAGCGGGAACAGGCCCTAGAGACAAAAAGCGGCCGCACGCCCTTGGCGTGCGCCGCTTTTCGGGGATGGCGTGACGATCGGACTCACCGTCGCGCCGGTGGCGGCCCGCGGCCGCCGACGCTCAGAACGGCAGCTTGACGTCCGGCTTCGCCGCCGTCAGCACGCGGCGGAAGTCCTCCTGGATGCGCTTGAGCCCTTCCTGCGTCTCCGACTCGAAACGCATCACGACGACCGGCGTCGTGTTCGACGAGCGCGCGAGGCCGAAGCCGTCCGGGTACTCGACACGCAGGCCGTCGATCGTCACGACTTCCTCGGCGCCGTCGAACTTCGCCTCTTTCTGCAGCTTGTCGATCAGGCGGAAGTTCTCGCCTTCGTCGAGCCACAGCTGCAGTTCGGGCGTGCTCATTGCGTCCGGCAGCCCGTTCAGCAGCGCGCTCGGATCGGCCGCCTTCGCGAGGATCTCGAGCAGGCGCGCGCCCGTGTAGAGACCGTCGTCGAAGCCGTACCAGCGATCCTTGAAGAACACGTGGCCGCTCATTTCACCGGCGAGCGGCGCACCCGTCTCGCGCAGCTTCGCCTTCACGAGCGAGTGGCCCGTCTTCCACATCAGCGGCTCGCCGCCCTTCGACTTCACCCATTGCGCGAGGTGGCGCGTGCACTTCACGTCGTAGATGATCTGCGCGCCCGGGTTGCGCGACAGCACTTCTTCCGCGAACAGCATCAGCTGGCGGTCCGGATAGATGATCTGGCCGTCCTTCGTGACGACGCCGAGGCGGTCGCCGTCGCCGTCGAACGCGAAGCCGATCTCGGCGTCGGTGTCCTTCAGCGCCTGGATCACGTCCTGCAGGTTTTCCGGATGGGCGGGATCGGGGTGGTGGTTCGGGAACGTGCCGTCGATGTCGGTGAAGCGCTCGACGAGCTCGCACCCGAGCGCCTTGAACAGGCGCGTCGCCAGCGGGCCGGCCACGCCGTTGCCGGCGTCGACGACGAGCTTCATCGGGCGGGCCGGCTTGATGTCGCCGACGATGCGCGCGATGTATTGATCGGCCACGTCGAACTGTTCGTACGAGCCGCTGCCCGTCTCGAAGCGCTCGTCGACGATGCGCTGGTACAGCGCCTGGATCTGCTCGCCGTAGATCGCGGCGCCGCGCAGCACCATCTTGAAGCCGTTGTAGTCGGGCGGGTTGTGGCTGCCCGTGACGACGATGCACGAATCGACGCGGCGCTCGCCGCCCTTCAGCGCGAGCGGGACGTTCGCCGCGAAATAGCCGACCGGCGTGGGCACCATGCCGACGTCGACGACGTCGACGCCCGCCGCACGCAGGCCATCGGCCAGCGCGCCGACGAGGTCCGGCCCGGACAGGCGGCCGTCGCGCGCGACGACGACCGCATCGCCGCCCTGCGCACGCACTTCGCTGCCGAATGCCCGGCCGATCCCGCGCGCGGTGTCGTTGTCGAGCGTCTTGCCGACCACGCCACGAATGTCATATGCCTTGAAGATGGATTGGGAGATCATCGATTCTCTTCTCTCAGTTGCGTGCATGGAAAAATGTCTGGCTTGCCTGGCCGCCGCTCGCCGGTGCCGCGCATGATACATGCGGCCCGGCACGGCGTGAAACCGCTGGCGCGGAACGGCGGGAGCGACCCCGATCCCACTTATAATCGCGGGTTTTGATGACGCGCATACCGCCCATTTTAATGCCTAGCCGCCCCGTCGCCGCCAATCTGCAGCCCCCGGGCGCCCTGCCGGCCGCCTCGCGCGCACGCCGCTGCCGCGCATGCTGAAGCGCTTCGGCAACCCGGACGTCGCGAAGGCCGTCGCGAATCTCGTCTGGCTGGGGCTCGAACGGCTCACGCAGATCGGCGTCGCGATCGCGATCAGCGGCCTGCTGGCCCGTTATTTCGGGCCAGATGTGTTCGGCAAATGGCAGTATGCGAATACGCTCCTCCTGGTACTGGCGCCGCTCACCTGGGTGTGCGGCGCGGAAATCCTCGTCCCGACCATCGTCCAGCGCCCGCCCGCCCAGCTCGGCGCGGTGCTCGGCAGCGCATTCGCGCTGCGCATCGCCGTCTCCGTCGCCGCGCTCGTCGCGACCTGGGTCGCGATCGCCGCGGGCGCCTTCGATCCGCTGGTCGGCGCGATGCTCGCGGGCCTCGCGGTCACGATGGTGTTCCGCGAGCCGTTCGTCGGCGTCATCAACGCGTGGCTGCAGAGCATGACCTACAGCAAGCCGCAGCTCGTCACCAGCATGGTCACCGCGCTGGTGAAGGCGCTGCTCGTCTGGCTGCTGGTCCGCGCGGCCGCGGGCCCCGCCCGCTTCGCGTGGCTGTGGGCGCTCGAAGCGGCCGCCATCGGCTTCGCGCTGCTGCTGTACTACCGGCATCGTAACGGCGGCGCGCTCGGCTGGACGTTCGACAAACCGCTGTTCAGGCACTTTGCAACGGCCGGCACCGTGTTCTGGCTCGGCCTCATCTGCATGTACCTGTTCCTGAAGCTCGACCGCCTGATGCTCGAGCGTCATGTATCGTTCGCCGATCTCGGCCGCTACTCGGCCGCGCAGCAGCTCAACGAGAACTGGATCACGCTCGCGCTGATGCTCGCGCAGACGATCGCGCCCGCCTTCGTCTACCGCGTGCAGGACGTCGCGCGGCTGCGCCGCAACATCGTCCGGCTGATCGCGATGACGGCCGGCCTGATGACGGCCGGCGCGCTCGTGCTCGACACCGCCGCCCCGCTGATCGTCGGCAAGGTGTTCGGCCACGGCTACGAAGCCTCGGTCGACATCTTCCGCTGGGCGGTCTGGCTGTCGGTGCCCGCCGGCATCGAGGCGATAGGCAATCTTATCGTTCTCAAATATCAAGCAAAATTCGTGTTGCTGTCGAAATGGCTGCTCGCGCTCGCGATCGCGGCGCTCGTCAACCTGTTCGCGATCCCGCGGCTCGGCCTGTACGGCGCGCTCGTCGGGCTGGCGGCCGGCTACCTGGCCGCCGCCGCCGTCAATTTTTATTACATCCGTTTCAAGCTGCGACCATGACGTCCCCTGATTGCCCGACCCCGCTCGACGACGTGGCCGTGCTGATGCCGGCCTACAACGGGCACGACGACGTCGTCCGGACCCTCGCGTCGTTTCGCGAGGACGCGCCCGTGCACGTGCTGATCGTCGATGACGGCAGCACGCCGCCGATCGTCGCGCCCGACCTGCCCGGTCTCACGATCGACGTGCTGCGCATGCCGCAGAACGGCGGCATCGAGCGTGCGCTCGCGGCCGGCATCGACGCGCTCGCCGCGCGCGGCTTCCGCTATGCCGCGCGCATCGACGCGGGCGATCTCGCCGCGCCGCAGCGCCTCGCGAAGGAGCGCGCGTATCTCGACGCCCACCCGCGCGTGGCCTGCGTCGGCATGTGGACGCAAGTCGTGTCCCGCGCCGGCGAGCCGCGCTTCATGCTGACCCCGCCCGCCGACCCGCGCACGCTGCGCCGCACGCGCTTCCTGCGCTCGCCGCTCGTGCATCCGTCGGTGATGCTGCGCATCGACGCCGTGCGTGAAGTGGGGAACTATCGGGCGAAATACCGCGCGGCCGAGGATCTCGATCTTTTTTTACGGTTAATGCAACGCTACGATTGCGCGAACCTGCCGGAACTGGGCCTCTATTACGAATTGAACGAGGGCGGGATCAGTGCGACCAAGCGCCGGCGCCAGCTGGTGTCGACGCTCACGCTGCTGCTGAGCCACTTCAACGTGCTGAACCCGTACGACTGGGCCGGCCTCGCCAAGAACCTGCTGCATTTCGTGACACCGTACCGGACGTTGCAGCGGATCAAGCAGACGCTGTTCGCCGCGCGGCCGTCCGCCTGACGCGCATCCGGCCCTTTCGGCAATTTCGACGCTTTATTTATTCTTTTTTTCATGTCCGTCACCTCCCCGCTGCGCATCGCGCTCGTCTGCAACACGGCCTGGGCGATCTATACGTATCGCCACGGGCTGATCCGTGCGCTCGTCGCGCGCGGCGCCGAGGTCATCGTCATTGCGCCGCACGACCGCACGGTGCCCTTGCTCGAGCAGATGGGCTGCCGCTACGTGGCGCTCGCGGTCGCCTCGAAAGGCACGAGCCCGCGCGAGGATCTGGGCACGCTCGCCGCGCTGGTGCGTCACTACCGCGCGCTGAAGCCCGATCTCGTGTTCCATTACACGATCAAGCCGAACATCTACGGCTCGGTCGCCGCGTGGCTCGCGCGCGTGCCGTCGATCGCGGTGACGACCGGGCTCGGCTACGTCTTCATCCAGAAGAGTCGCGCGGCAAGCGTCGCGAAGCGCCTGTACCGGTTCGCGTTCCGCTTCCCGCGTGAAGTGTGGTTCCTGAACCGCGACGATCTCGCGACCTTCACCGACGAGCAGTTGCTCGCGCATCCCGATCGCGCGCGGCTGCTGCACGGCGAAGGCGTCGATCTCGAACAGTTCGCGCCCGTGCCGCTGCCCGCCGGCGACGCGCCCGTCTTCATCCTGATCGGCCGGCTGCTGTGGGACAAGGGCGTGCGCGAATACGTGGAGGCCGCGCGCGTCGTGCGCGCGCGCTTCCCGAACGCGCGCTTCCAGCTGCTCGGGCCGCTCGGCGTCGACAATCCAAGCGCGATCGGCCGCGCGGATGTCGATGCGTGGGCCGGCGAAGGCGTGATCGAGTATCTCGGCGAAGCGCACGACGTGCGCCCGCACATCGCGGCGGCCGACTGTGTCGTGCTGCCGTCGTACCGCGAAGGCGTGCCGCGCACGCTGATGGAAGCGTCGGCGATGGGCCGCCCGATCGTCGCGACCGACGTGCCGGGTTGCCGCGACGTCGTCGCCGACGGCGAAACGGGCTTCCTGTGCCGCGTGCGCGACAGCGCGAGCCTCGCGGAACAACTGAATCGCATGATCGCGCTCGGACCGGAAGGCCGGGCAGCGATGGGCGCACGCGGCCGGCAAAAGGTCGCGGCGGAGTTCGACGAGCAACAGGTCGTCGAGCGCTATCGGGAGACCATCCATTCGTTGACCGGATTCACACTCTGAAGGAGCGCATCTGCAATGACCGCTAAAGGCACCATCCTCGTCACCGGCGGCGCGGGCTACATCGGCTCGCACACGGCCGTCGAGCTGCTCGACAACGGCTACGACGTCGTGATCGTCGACAACCTCGTCAACAGCAAGGCCGAATCCGTGCGCCGCATCGAGCGGATCACGGGCAAGACGCCCGCGTTTCATCAGGTCGACGTGTGCGACGAAGCCGCGCTCGCCAAGGTATTCGATGCACACCGGATCACCGGCACGATCCATTTCGCGGCGCTCAAGGCCGTCGGTGAATCGGTCGCGAAGCCGCTCGAGTACTACCAGAACAACATCGGCGGCCTGCTCGCCGTGCTCAAGGTGATGCGCAAGCGCAACGTCAGGCAGTTCGTGTTCAGCTCGTCCGCGACCGTATACGGCGTGCCCGAGCGCTCGCCGATCGACGAATCGTTCCCGCTGTCCGCGACGAACCCGTATGGCCAGTCGAAGCTGATCGCCGAGCAGATCCTGCGCGATCTCGAGGTTTCCGACCCGTCGTGGCGAATCGCCACGCTGCGCTACTTCAACCCGGTCGGCGCGCACGCAAGCGGGCTGATCGGCGAGGACCCGGCCGGCATCCCGAACAACCTGATGCCGTATGTCGCACAGGTTGCGGTCGGCAAGCTGGAAAAGCTGCGCGTGTTCGGCTCCGACTACCCGACGCCGGACGGCACCGGCGTGCGCGACTACATCCACGTCGTCGATCTCGCGAAGGGGCACATCGCCGCGCTCGACGCACTGGCGAAGCGCGACGCGAGCTTCGTCGTGAACCTCGGCACGGGCCAGGGCTACAGCGTGCTGGAAGTCGTGCGTGCGTTCGAGAAGGCATCGGGCCGCCGGGTGCCGTACGAGCTCGTCGCGCGCCGCCCGGGCGACATCGCCGAGTGCTACGCGAATCCGCAGGCCGCGGCCGACATCATCGGCTGGCGCGCGACGCTCGGCATCGAAGAAATGTGTGCCGACCACTGGCGATGGCAGGAGGGCAACCCGCGCGGTTTTGTATAATCCGCTGTCCATTTTTCGAGCGATCCCATGCTCAGCTTCGCGTCCGGCTTCATCGTCTCCCTGCTCGTCACGCTGTTCATCGTGCGCTATGCGCACCTTCACGAGAAATTCTCGATCGACAGTGACCTGGCCGGCGTGCAGAAATTCCACGTGCGGCCCGTGCCGCGGGTCGGGGGCATCGGGATCCTCGCGGGCGTCGTCATTGCCGCGCTGATCCTGTCCCGGCGCTATCCGACGATCGCCGGCAGCATTCTCGGGATCGTAGCCTGCGGAATGCCGGCGTTCCTGTCAGGCCTCGTCGAGGATCTGACCAAGCGCGTGTCGCCGCGCGCGCGGCTGCTCTGCACGATGGGGGCGGCCGCGCTGGCGTTCTGGCTGCTGGGCATCGCGGTCAAGCGCATCAGCGTGCCGCCGCTCGATTTCCTGCTCGGCTACGTGGCCATCTCGGCGTTCATCACCGTGCTCGCGGTCGCGGCGCTCGCGAACGCGATCAACATCATCGACGGCTTCAACGGGCTCGCGTCGATGGTCAGCTTCATGATGTTCGCATCGCTCGCGTATGTCGCGTTCCATGTGAACGATCCGGTCGTGATGTCCGCTTCGATCATCATGATGGGCGCGGTGCTCGGCTTCTTCCTGTGGAATTTCCCGGCCGGGCTGATCTTCCTCGGCGACGGCGGCGCGTATTTCATCGGCTTCATGCTCGCGGAACTCGCGATCATGCTCGTGATGCGCAACCGCGAGGTGTCTGCGTGGTACCCGGTGCTGCTGTTCATGTACCCGATCTTCGAGACCTGCTTCTCGATCTACCGGAAGAAGTTCATCCGCGGGATGTCGCCCGGCATCCCGGACGGCGTGCACCTGCATATGCTCGTGTACAAGCGGCTGATGCGCTGGGCCGTCGGCACGAAGCACGCGCATGACCTGACGCGCCGCAATTCACTGACGTCGCCGTACCTGTGGCTGCTGTGCCTCGTCGCGGTGATACCCGCGACGCTGTTCTGGCGGCACACGGTGCACCTGTTCGTGTTCGTCGTGCTGTTCGCGCTGACTTACGTGTGGTTGTACCTCAGCATCGTGCGGTTCCGCGCGCCGAGGTGGATGGTGGTGCGCAAGCACCGGCCCAGTCGCTGAGCTGTTCTCGGCCCGGTATGAAAAAAGCGCCCCGCGGGGCGCTTTTTTCGTCTTGCGGCACTGTTCACTACTCGGGACGGTGTCACCCGTTCGATGCGGCACGTACCGACGGAACACTCTGCAACACGGGAGCAACGGCCGTCTGGTATTCCGGCACCCAGCGCCGCAGGTCGCGCCGCACTTCGTCATCGGGCAGCACACGATGCTGCATCAGCCACGGCAGCAGCTCGTCGAGGAAATTGTCCGGCACTTCCCGCGCACGCGCGATCCGTAGCTTCGGATGCGGTGTTCGCGTCGTTGCCTCGTCATCGGCGAGCAGTTCCTCATAGAGCTTCTCGCCGGGCCGCAGCCCTGTGAATTCGATCCGGATCTGCTCTTCCGAGAAACCATACAGGCGGATCAGGTCGCATGCGAGATCCACGATCTTCACCGGCTCGCCCATGTCGAGAATGAAGATCTCGCCGCCATGCCCCATGCTCGACGCCTGCAGCACCAGCTGCGATGCTTCCGGGATCGTCATGAAGAAGCGCGTGATCTCGGGGTGCGTGACCGTCACCGGGCCGCCCTTCGCGATCTGCTGCTGGAACTTCGGGATCACGCTACCCGCGCTGCCGAGCACGTTACCGAAGCGCACCGTCTCGAACTGCGTGCGCCCGCTCGTCTGCTGCAACGCCTGGCAGGCCATTTCGGCCAAGCGCTTGCTCGCGCCCATCACGTTGGTCGGATTGACGGCCTTGTCGGTCGAGATCAGCACGAAGTGACGCACATCGTGGCGGATCGCCGCGCGGGCCACGCGATAGGTGCCGAGCACATTGTTGCGCAGCGCCTGCCACGCGTTGTGCTCCTCCATCAGCGGCACGTGCTTGTAGGCGGCCGCATGGAACACGATGTGCGGCGCATGGCGCGACATCACCTGGTCGAGCAGCAGCGAATCCTTCGCATCGCCGATGATCGGCACGACCGGAAGGTCCGGGAAGCGCTCGTGCAACTCCTCGGTCAGCCGGTACATCGCATACTCGGACAGGTCGAACGCGACGAGTTGCGCGGGCGCGAAGCGCAGGATCTGCCGGCAGAGCTCGGAGCCGATCGACCCGCCCGCGCCCGTCACCATCACGACGCGGCCGCGCAGCAGCGCCTCGACGTGCGGCGTGTCGATCGTCACGGCATCGCGGCCGAGCAGATCCTCGAGATCGATGTTTCGCACCTGCGACAGGAAGCCCTGCCCCGGCATCAGCGCGGTCAGCGACGGCAGCACCATCGCCTTCACGCCGGCCCGCACGCACAGCGTCGCGACGCGACGCTGCGTCTCGACGGACGCCGATGGAATCGCGATGATCGCGTATTCGACCTTCATTGCGTCGGTCCAGTGCTTGAGGTCGTTGAACGAGCCCAGCACCTTGTGACCGTAGATTTCGCGGCCCTGTTTTGCGACATCGTCGTCGAGCAGGCCGACGAGGCGCCATTCGCCGGAACGCGACAGTTCGCGCGCGAGGCTCGCGCCGGCCGTACCGGCACCGAGCACCAGCACCGGCTTGCCCTTCCCGACGAGCCCGCCGTACAGGTAATACTCCTTCGTCGCGCGATACAGCGCGCGTGCGCCGCCCATCGCCAGAAACAGCATCAGCGGCGACACGAGCAGCACCGAGCGCGGAATGATCGGTTGTGGCTGGAACATCACGGCGCCGATCATCACGATCACACCGCCGCCGACCACCGCCTTCGCGATACGCATCAGGTCGGGCAGGCTCGCGAACACCCACAGCCCGCGATACAGGCCGAACCCGCGAAACATCAGCGCGTAGACGGGCAGCACCCACGTGAGCGCCATCAGCGCACCGCTCAGGAAATCATGCGGAACGCTGCCATTGAAACGAACGAGATAAGCGAACAACCATGCGGCGATGACCGCCGTCAGGTCGAACAGGAAAGCACTCAGCGACAGCCACGATGCTTTGGATCGCAACATCGGCAGGAAACCTCAAGAGTTGTTTTCGGCGGCTGCCTGGAACCGGCGCCAACGCATGTCGATCAACCATCCGAAGCATGCCAGGACGCCGTACCAAGCGAAGAACGACAGCCACTGCTGCAGTTCGGGGCGGCCCTTTGCCCACACGGCGAGAATTATGCCCGCGAGCATGATGAGGTACCAATATAGAGCGGTCCGACCGTGACTGACGCCCGATCGAACCATCCTTTGATAATAGTGCTCACGGTGCGCTTGCCAGAACTTTTCTCCGCGTAACAGACGTCTCAAAAGTGTTACAGATGCGTCAGCGATAAAGGGAGCGAACACCATCGCGGGAAACCAGATCGGCCAGGCGTTGGTACGCCAGCCCCAGTAGCCCAGCGCGCCAGCCAGGAATCCGAGCGGAATCGAGCCGGCATCGCCGAGAAACAGCCGTGCCGGATGAAAGTTGAGCAGCAGGAAACCCAACGCCGCACCGGCAACCGCCGCGCCAGCCACGACAAGATTGGGCGACGCATGGACGCCATCGAGCGCCGCGACCGCGTATCCGCCGAAGCCGAACAGCGCCATGCCGCCCGCAAGGCCGTCGGCGCCATCCATGAAGTTGTACAGGTTCGTCAGCCAGACCATCGCGAAACCCACGCCGGCGAGCAGCCACCAAGGCGCGTCGGCCGGAAACACGACGATCAGCGCGACGACTGCCGCAAGGTGCGCCGAGAACCGCACGCGGGCCGGCAGCCCGCGCCGGTCGTCGATCTGCGACATCGCGGCCAATCCTGCGGCGGCGGCGGCAATCAGCCACAGTCGCGGCGTGAGCGCCAGCAATGCGACAACGCACACCGGCACGATGCCCCATCCGCCGACGCGTGGGGTCGGCAGCGTATGGAGCGAACGGTCGTTCGGAATATCGGTTGCGAGGCGCCAGGCCAGGCCGGTGGCAAGCAACGTACGAAGAATCGTCGTCGAAGCGAGTGCGGCGGCCAGGGCCACCGCAGCTGCGGTGAGCCAGGTGGGGTTCGCGAGAAGCATGTGGCCTTATTTTCGTGTATCGCGCGAACGATACCATGCGGCGGTCGCTTCGAGGCCCTGGCGGGTCGTATAGGGCGGCTGCCAGTCGAGCACGCGCCTGATCCGGCCGGTATCGAGCTGCAGGCTGCCCGTCAGGCGATCGACGGCCGCACTGCGGCCGGTCAGCTTGCCAGCCACGCGCAGCAGGGCCGGCGGCACCGCAAGCAGGCGTGCCGGCTTGCCGAGCGCATCGCCGACGAGGCGCAACAGGCCCGCGACCGACGGCGCGTCGTCGTCGGCAACATGGAAGCATTCGCCGGCCGCGCGCGGATCGATGGCGCAGTGCAGCAGCGCGTCTGCAAGGTTTTCGACGAATACGATGCTGCGCCGCGCCGACACGGCTCCGAGCGGCAACGGCATCCCGCGCGCGACCGCGTCCAGCATCCTCAGGAAATTGGCACGGACGGTCGGCCCGTAGACGAGCGGCGGTCGCACGACGACAACGTCGAGCCCTGCCGACGCACCGAACTGCGCGAGTTGCCGCTCCGCGCGCAGTTTCGAACGGCCGTAAGCATCCTGCGGATCGGGTTCGGTCGCTTCCGACAATGGCACACCACCGTCGCCCTCGCCGACCGCCTTGATGCTGCTCGCGAACACGACGCGGCGTACGCCGTGATTGCGTGCCGCCTGCGCGAGACGCAAGGTACCAGCGACGTTAGCGGCGTCGAACGCGGCATCGGGGTCGGGCGACTCGTCGCGCATCACGTGCACGCGGGCGGCGAGATGGATCACGCAATCGGCGGCCAGATCTTCCGGCCAGCCTTCGTCCAGGCCGTCGAAATCGGCGGTGGCGTGCACCCACTCGTGCACGCCGTCGATGCAGCCACCGGGGCGCCGTACCAGTGCGGTCACCGTATGCCCTGCTGCCAGCGCGCGGCGGCAGACTGCCCGGCCGACGAAACCATTCGCGCCGGTGATGACGAGACGAGTCATCGCCATCTCCGGCCTTGCGGGCTGACGGCTCGGCGAAGCGGTGTGCAACCTCGGATGGCGCACGCAGGCAACGCCTGCCAATGCGCACGACTATCCGCGCACGACCGGCACGGGGGAACTGCAAGGGGGACGAAAACGAACACGTCAGGATCTCGAAGACAGGGAGAAGGCCGATCGCTGGCGCCGTCATCGATCGGCGCCGCCCGGCTGGCATCCGGGGGCATATCATGCCTGCACGGCCATTGTAACCTTGCCGCCGCGCCGCAACCAAACCGGGGCCGCCCGTCTCGCGCGGTAGCGCGCAAAGCGGACGGGCCTTCCTTCAGGCCAGCAACGCACCGATGCGATCAACGAGCGGCGCAATCATCCGTTCCCATCCGTGCTCGCGCTCGACGAAGGCGCGCGCGTGCTCAGCCATCTCGACCGCCGCGGGCTCGTCGGCGACGAGCCGCTCGATACGACTGACGAATTCTCCCGGCGTATCGGCGATCAGCAGATCCCGGCCACTTTCCGCGCCCAAGCCCTCGTACCCGAGCGACGTGGTGACGACAGGCAACCCGAGCGCCATGTACTCGAGAATCTTGTTCTGCACGCCGGCGCCGATGCGCATCGGGCACACGCCGATCGCGCCGCCGGACGCGGCCTGCGCGACTGACTCGACCCGGCCGGTCACGTCGACGCCGTCGTACGCGCGAAACTGCTCGGCCAGCGCGGGGGCGATGGACCCCACGATCCGGAAGCGATAGTCGGCACGCTTGCGCAGCAACGGCAGCACCGCTTCGGCGAAAAAGTGGCACATGTCCTGGTTCTGGACGGTGCGCATGTCGCCGATGAAAACCAGGATGCGGCTCGCCATGCTGCGTGCGGTATACGGCAAGTTCGACAGATCAACGCCGTTCGAGCACACCATCACCTTCCCGGCGGACGCGCCGGGAAACAGGTAATCGCGGTCGGTCCTGGAAACCAGCACCGACAGGTCGAAATCGTCGACGATCGTGCGCTCGTAGTCGAGCAGGCGCCTCGCCTCGATGCCGAACACGCGCGACTTCAACCCGCGCGCTTTCTTCAACTGCTTCACGCGGCTGTAGTTGAGCGAGATCGCATCGGTCATTTCCAGGATGCGCGGCTTGTCCGACCGGCGGACATACTCCGCGCAGCGCACGAGATGCACGAATGCGCCGTCGTGCGACGGCAGCAATCGCGATACGGCCGCCGCAAATGCGCGACTCCGGTAGTACGCCACCTGCAGCGGCGTGCGCGTGGGCAGCGCGAGCAGCGTGTTGATGTAGGATCGCCGACGGGACAGCAAGACCCGTTCGACCCGGTCGAACACGCCATCGTCGGGTAACGCGGCGTGCATCTCTTCGTCGCTCTCGCACAGACTCAGCAGCGTCAGCGAGTAATGGCGGGACAATACGCGGCAGAGGTGATAGATCCGCAGCTTGTCGCCGCCGATTACCGGATACGGAAACCGGGGCGTCAGCACCAGCAGCTTCTTCCTGTCCTGGCTCATGACAGACGCGCCCAGAAATCCTGAATCGAAGGACGAACGGCCGATGCTGAGAAGGTGCGTGCGCGGTCCATCCCGGCACCGGCCGCCACGTCGAATCGCGTGCTGTCGTCCCACACCCTGCGGATCTGTTCCGCCATGTCTTCCACCGAATAGGGATCGAACTGCAGGCCGCACTCACCTGCGATCTCGGGCATCGACGTCGTGTTGCTGCACGCGACGGGCGTACCCGAAGCCATCGCCTCCAGCAATGGAATTCCGAACCCTTCGAACAACGACGCAAAAATGAATGCGCGGGCTCGGCGGTAATGCTCGCGCAGGTCCTCTCGCGACACATAGCCAAGCAGTTCGACGACGCCCGTCAGCCCGAGCGCGTCCGCCCGTGCGAGGAAATGGGTGTGATGGTCGGACTTGACCCCTGCGATCCTCAGCCGTGCATCGTCACCGAGTGCGGGGCGCGCCACGGCAAAGGCCTGTAACAGCCGATCGACGTTCTTGCTCGGCGCCTCCCCCGCGACCGTGAACAAGTAAGGCTCGCGCGCAACCTGACTCACCGGCGGCGCGAACCAGTCATCCGCAATCATGCACGGAATGACGGGGACGTCCGCCTCACGCAACCCGAACCGCTCCATCAGCTCCCGCTGCGTGAACCGAGAGATCGTCAACACGGCGTCGGCCCGACGCACGAGCCTCGGCACCACCTGGCGACGATAGATGCGCCCGGCGGTCTGATACAGCGATCGCGCCGGCGGCAGCACATTCCAGGGCTTCAGGTAGATCAGGTCATGGACGACCGCGACGATCCGCGTGTTGCCGGTGGATTGCAACGGCCCCGTGTTGTACGGACACAGCAAATAGTCGAGCTTCTGTTCACGGCACCGGCGCGGCAACTCGACCTGCTCCCACCATGGGAAGAAGCCGCGCCCTGCGCTGACGCACGGCCAGTCGTCCGCATGCACGCCGCTGGGACCGAGGCCCAGCACCGACGCGCTGACCGGCTCCACCAGTTGTCGCGCGTAGCGCCCCATGCCGCGGTAATTGCCCACCATCCAGGTGATATCCACCCCCAACTTCACGCGACGCTCCTCGAAGCGAATTGACTCATGAATAACGCGTCCCGCGCAGAACGGCTTCGTACACGGCCACCGTCTTCTCGGCGCATGCCGACCAGTTCAGTTCCCGCGCACGCGCGAGTCCGGCTCCGCGGAGCATATCGGCCTTGCCCTCCTGCTCGACGATCATTCTCATTCCGTCCGCTATCTCGTCGGTACGAGACGGATCGACCAGAATCGCCGCATCGCCCGCGACTTCGGGAACGGATGTCGTGCTGGACGCCACGACCGGTAATCCCGACGCGAAGGCTTCCACGACAGGCAGCCCGAAACCTTCGCACAGCGACGCGAACACGAGCGCGCTGGCCGACTGCATCAGCGCGCGCACGTCGTGATCGGGCAGATACTGGAGCCAGCGAACGTTGCCGTCACCGCCCGCGCCCAAACGCGCGACGAGTTGCTCGCAGCCCCACCCGGCGCGTCCGACGATGACCAGCGGTATCGCACGGCGCAGGTCCGCCGGCAAGCTCGCGTGCGCGTCGAGTACCCGCTCGAGATTCTTCCGCGGTTGCAGCGTCCCCACACACAGGAAGAATTGCGCCGGCAAGCCAAGCCGCTTCAGTACTTCGGCGCGCTCGGCCTGATCGATCCGTTCGAAGAAACGAGGATGCACGCCCAGCGGAACGACGGAAATCCGTTCCGGCGCGATGCCGAAATGCTCGACGATTTCCCGCTTCGAATAATCGGAAATCGTGATCACATGATCAGCCCAGGTTCCAGAGCGGCGCAATAACCAGCGGCGCAGCGCCGCCAGTCGGATCGTCGTCCATTCCGGATGCGACAGCGGAATTGCGTCCATCAGCGTCGCGATGACCGGTGCCGAAGACAGTTTGGGAATCAGGTGATCCGTCGCATGGAACACGTCCACGCTTTCTGCGCGCAGCGCCCTTTCGTCGATGGACGTCCAGGGTGTCACCGCGCCCAGCACCGTCGCGACCTCATGCCGACCGAGATTGACCGGCGGCCGAGCCCCTGGAAACACATCGTTGCCGGCAACCGCACCGAAGCCGGCGGGAACGAGACCGATCCCGCCCCGCGCCAGCAGCGCCCGCCCCAATTCGCGCGTATACGAACCGATGCCGTCAACACCGCCATGCGCACTGCTCCGGGCAAGCGCAGTCGTGCCGAAACCTACCTTCACCCACGCCCTCCGCCAAACATCCAGCGCAGCGTGCTTTCCAGCGGAATATCCTCGAGCGGCCCGACTGCGGCCTGCAACCGCGTGCCGTCGCCCTGCAATCGGCGCACTTCATTCGCGCGCACGAAAGCCGGATTGACGCGCACCTCGATCGAGTAGCCGGCGATCTGCTCCATCAGCGCGATCACCGACTTCAACGACACCGCCCGGCCTGAGCAGACGTTGAACACGCCGCCGGCAGGCGCGAGTTGCAGCAGGCGCCTGTACGCGTCCACCACGCGGCGCACGTCGGAAAAATCGCGCTCGACATCGATGTTGCCGAGCTCGATCACGCGCTCGCCGCGCTGGAAATGGCCGACGATCTTCGGCAGCAGGAACTGCGGTGACTGGCCAACGCCCGTGTAGTTGAACGGGCGTGCGACGACGATCGGCAACTTGTCGTGCCAGAGGCGCGCCATGTACTCCATCGCCAGCTTGCTGACCGCGTAATCGTTCGCCGGATTCGGCTCAACGGATTCGTCGATCACCTCGACCGCCGCATTGCCGTAGATGTTGGCGCTGCTGGCCAGCAGCACCGCCTTCGGACGGTTTTCCCGGTTCGCGAGCGCCTCCAGCAGGTTGCGCGTGCCGACCACGTTCGTGCGATAGATCGCGTCGGCATCGCCGTGCGCAACGAACGCGATCGCGGCAAGATGCGCGACCACGTCGGGCTGCACGTCGGCGACGACTTTCGCCAGTTCCGCGCGGTCGCACAGATCCACCCGATACATGTCGGACCCGATCGCTTCGGCACCGTGCGCGGTGCCGAACACACGATAGCCGGCGGCCCTCAGCGACTGCGCCAGATAGTCGCCGGTAAAGCCGCCGAGCCCCGTGACCAGCGCGCGCGGCGCGTCAGAACGAGAAGCCACGTTCATTGCGTCGCAGATCCGCTTCAACCATCATCGCGCACAGCTGCTCGAGCGTCGTCTTCGGCTCCCAGCCCAGCTTCTGCTTCGCCTTCTCCGGATTGCCGATCAGCAGGTCGACCTCGGCCGGGCGATGGAACTTCGGATTGACGCGAACCACCGTCTTGCCGGTTGCGACATCGACGGCGATCTCGTTCACATCGCTGCCCTTGAATTCGAGGTCGACGCCGGTCGCCTTGAATGCCATGCGCACGAAGTCGCGCACGGTTTCGGTACGGTTCGTGGCCAGCACGAACGTATCCGGTTCGTCGGCCTGCAGCATGCGCCACATACCTTCGACATATTCCTTCGCAAAGCCCCAGTCGCGCTTCGCGTCCATGTTGCCCAGTTCGAGCACGTCGAGCTGGCCGAGCTTGATCTTGGCGACGGAATCGGTGATCTTGCGCGTGACGAATTCGCGGCCGCGCAGCGGCGATTCGTGATTGAACAGGATCCCGCTGCAACCAAAGATGTCGTAGCTCTCGCGATAGTTCACCGTGATCCAGTGCGCATACAGCTTCGCCACGCCATACGGGCTGCGCGGATAGAACGGCGTCGATTCGATCTGCGGAATCGCCTGCACCTTGCCGAACATTTCGGACGTGCTTGCCTGGTAGAAGCGAACCTTCGGATTGACGATGCGGATCGCCTCGAGCAGGTTCAGCGGACCGACGCCGGTGATCTCGGCGGTCGTGACCGGCTGGTCGAACGACACGCCGACGAAGCTCTGCGCCGCGAGGTTGTACACCTCGGTCGCGCCGGTCGTCTGCAGCAGGCGAATGCTCGCCGACAGGTCGGTCAGGTCGTATTCGACCAGGTGCAGGTTCGGATGCTTGGCGATGCCCAGCTCTTCGATACGCCAGAAATTCACCGAGCTGGTGCGACGATAGGTACCGTAAACGGTGTAGCCCTTGTCGAGCAGGAGTTCGGCGAGATAGGCGCCGTCCTGGCCGGTGATGCCGGTGATGATGACTGTCTTCATAGTGATGCTCTTTCCTTACGAAAGTGATGCGCTTTTTGTAAAAAGCTTCGCCAGGTCGCGAGAACTTTGGGCCCAGGTCAAATAAGCCATGCCTTCGGACGAAGGCGCCTGCCCCCTGCTTTCAAGTTCCAGCCAGGCGTTGATTTCAACGGCCAGATCCTGCCCGGTCTCACTGGAGAAATAATAGGCGTGATCTCCCGCGACTTCCCGAAACACGGGGATATCCCGGGCAATGATGGAAATCCCGTGTTGAGCCGCCTCGATCAGCGGAAGGCCGAAGCCCTCTCCGTATGAGCCGGCGATCAAGCACGACGATGCGGCGTAAAGCGCTTCCAGATATTCGTCGCTGATACCCTCCAGCCAGAACAGGCGCCGGCCGAGTTCTGGATGCCTCTTCAGCCGCGGGACCAGATCCCCTACCAACCAGCCTTGCTTGCCCACCAGGACAAGATTGACCTGCCGATTTTCCTGCCACAGCCGTTCGAATGCATCCAGGATCTGCGCATGCCCCTTGCGAGGCTCCAGCGTCCCGACCATCAGGAAGGACGGTGATTTCTTCAGCGTCGCCAGCAAGTTCCCGGCATCGGCGGGAAGCCCCGTCGATGCGACGGAATTTTGAATATCCGCACCCAGGTGGAACCAGTCGATCGCGAAGCGGGCTGCGCGCTCCGGCGCATGTTGCGCCATCCATCGAGCCAGATCGCCCGCGACGGCCTCCGAAATGCAGAACGCACCGTCGCTCTCCGCGACGACGTCCAGCCACTTGGCGAAATTCTCGGCAACGCCGGGACCGAAATATTGGGGCAGGAAAATACACAGCAGGTCGTACACGACAAACTTGACCTGCACGCCCTGGTGCCGGAGCTTCTGGTAGAACGCCCGCTGCGCAGGCACGAGCTCTGGCGCGAGGTCCAGGCCGAGAAAGATGTCGCCGGGCCCGTAATCGACAGGCGCATCATGCAGCCACGCGTCTTCGAAACCCATCAGCTCGGCGGTGAATCGGCGGGCATAAGTATACGACTGCGCCGCCGTCGCATAAACCGGCTCCACCCTGAACCCGGGGGGGGGATGCTCCAGCCATTCCTTGACAAGACTCCTCACCACCCGCTGGATGCCACTTTTCGCATCGTGTTGAGCGAGCTCGGAGATATCCACCAGCAGTTGCCGCTTCGCATTGCGCGGCACGACGTTCCGGGCCATGGCCGCCGCGGCCTGCTGCAACTGGTTGTCCTCGGCTGTGCCGGCCTCTGCGACGACTGCGCGCGCCAGTATCGCGGGATGCGCCAACCCTGCAACATGGAAGCGCTCGATTGCATCGCGATACGCTTGCGCACACAGATCCGGAGCGTGGCGGCTCACGATGAGCTCCCGCGCGGTACGACCCAGTTTCGTCCGCAACTCGGTATCGGTGCGCAAGGTTTCCAGCGCCTCGACGAGTTGCGGCTCGGTAAATGCGTCTGGCAGTTTCCATACGGCGGCGTCGTCAAGGTCGGCCATGCTGCCATTCGCGTTGACGATGACGGCCTTGCCGTAATTCATGCAATCCAGCACAGTGCCGGACGTTTCGCCTCTGGACAGGGTTCGCAACTGCACACCGACGTCGGCAGCCGCGAGATACTGGCGGAAAATCGAAATATCCGCCCAGCCCGTGATCCGCACGTTGGCGGTCGAACCGAGCTCGCGGATCAGGCGCGACACGTCCTGCCCGTATTGCCCCGGATTGTTCTCGCCGACAAACACCAGATGACAGGTCGCGTCCTTTGCCAGACACGATGCAGCCCATGCCTTCAGCAATTGCAGGTTCAGCTTCATCGGCCCCAGCAATCCGAACGCACAGACCAGATAGTCGCTTTCCGCAATACCGAGTGCGGCGCGCGCGCCAGCCCGGTCGAGGTCGACATCGTTGTCTCGCATGTGGGGAATTTCGACCCAGTCGCCAAGGTCGCCGCCATACCAGCGCATGGCCTGGCGCTTCGAATTCCCGGAGTGGACGATCAGGCCCAGGCTCTTCTGAATCACCTCCAGGCTGCACGGATACTTCCAGACGACATCCGCCGGATCCGCTTTTTGATGGCGCTCGGCCAGGCTGGCGTAGCCGTGGTCCTCATACAACGCCTGCGACAGGCCACCCGGCCGCCATCCCTGGCCGTCCATTTCCGCAACGATGCCCGACAGGAAAAAGTCATGCAGGACCACCACTCCGGGAATGACATCCAGAAGCGGAAACATGTAGCGATGGAAGGACGAATTGCCGAAGTGATAGACCACACGGTCATACAAGCCGGCATGGTCAAGGAACCACTGAGCAGACCTTACCATCACGCCATCGAACTGCGGATTCCCAGCGGTATCCGGATCGACGATGACATCGATATCGTAGAAATGCGCAAGCTCAGGCAGCAGTTCGGCACTGTAGTCCGCTATGCCGGTGCGAGCAGGCGGCAGCGGAGAAACATAGGCGAGCTTCGGGCGCCGCGACTCCTGTCGATGCGCGGGCTGCTTGCCCCGAACATGCCACTGCTCCATGGCTGCAATGGTGCGGCGTGCGCTTTCATCCCACGAGAAGCGGCGCGACTGCTCTTTCCCGTGCCGAATCAATGCTTCGCGGAACGGCGCATCGGTCAGACCGCGACGTATTGCGTCGGCAATCGCCGCGTCGGAATGCGGATCGAACAATGCATCATCCCAACCGATGACTTCCGGCAAGCTGGACGTGTTGGCGCCGATGACGGGCGCCCCGCAGCGCATCGCCTCCAATGCGGGCAAACCGAAACCCTCGTGCCACGACGGGAACACAAACAGCGTGCACAGGTTGTAGAAATACAGCAAATCCTCGTCCGGCACGAAGCCTGTCAGCACCACCTCACCCTGGCTCAGGCCATGCTGCTGTGCCAAGCGCTCGAGTTCCTGCCGATTCGCGGGCTGCACCGAGCACACAATCGCCAATTGGTGATCACGTCGTACCGCTTCAGGCAAAAGCGCATAGGCCCGAATCAGGCCTTCGACGTTCTTGCGGTGATCGATGCCGCCGGTGTACAGGACAAACGGTTTCGTCAGCCCGTATTGCTTGCGCAACGTCGCTTCCCGTTCCGGGGAAACGTCGATGGACTGGAATGCATCGTCTGCGTCGGTGCCGATGTTGATCGAGCAGTCTGCGGGCAGTCCCAGGTACTTGATGCCCTCTTGACGCGAGGACTCCGAAATACCCAGCCACAAATCAGCCCGGCGCAAATGGTCGACCTTCTCCAGATACCAGGACTTGATGACCGGATTGTTCAGGTACGGATCGGGGTTGATATACGGAATCAGGTCGTAAAGCGTGACCGCGACCGGAATATCGTGCTGCAGTCGATGGACGCTCGTGACCGCATCGTCGCCAAGCCCCTCGAACAAACTCGTGACATAGATGAAATCCGGCTTCAATGTACACAGGAACGACTCGAATCCCAGTTCCGCCGCATGCCGCCGCCAATCGTTCGATTTTTCAACGTGCGAAACAGGGGCTGCGGCGTGCCAGACCCGAATGTTCTCGAGCGGCAGCACATGTGAAAACGCCTCGCGAATGGGCTCAATGGTCTCGGGAAACAGGTCGCTCAGCGCCAGAAAGATCTCGTGCTCTCCACGATTGCGCACCAGGCCTTTTGCAATCGCCTGGGTGTAACGGCCGATGCCTCGATTGCGCGAACCGGTGCTCTGCGCACCTTGCATATCGATGACGATCCGCATTACGCCCCCTCCTTCTTGCTGTAGCTCTTCGCTGCAAATGCCAATGCAGCATGAATTTGTTGCGCGCGCGGACTCAGACTCTCCGGCGGCACGTCGGGTCGTGCGGAATAGGGACGCACCGTCCCGGAAACAACGGGAATCAGCCGTTGCTTGAGACCGGGAAAACGGTTGAGCACGGAAACGGCGAACCGCCTGAACGAAGGGTGCTCGTCGCCGAATCGTGCAGTCTGCTGAATGACGCGCTTGAGTCCGGCCTTGAAAACCGTCTTCCCTTGCCCCTTCAGCACGAGCGCGACGATCCGAAGCGGGCGGGTGATTTTCCACGACGTGCTGTGATACATCGCATGCAGTTGCGCATTCGCCTGATGCATCATGGCCTCGGCCTGTTCGAGGCGTGCCTGCAATTCGAGTACCTGGCGCTCGACATGCTGGCGCTCTCCGTCCACCAGTTGGTTTCGCTCCTCGACCAGTTGGTTTCGCTCCTCGACAAGTTGGCTGCGCTCATCGACAAGCTGGCGTCGCTCGTCAGCCAGCCGGTTTCGCTCTTCGACGCGCTGATAGCGCTCCTCTGCGAACTTCAACTGCTCGGTCACCGTCTGCAGCCGGTCGACCAGCTCGCTCCACCGCTCTGCGGAAAGCCGCAGCGCCTCCTCCGCACGCTCCACCCTCGCGTCGACATGAGAAAGATTCGAGGCCAGCCGTGTTTCGTAGCGATCCGCAAGGACATCGATCGTCAGGCCGTAATCGGCATCGAATGCCGCGTCGAACGCGCCTTGCGTCGAACTGGCCGCCTTCTGCGCAACGATCGCGTAGTCGGGACTCACGCTACCGAGGATGTTCAGCAGGTGAACCTTCGTTTCCGCATCGTGCAATACCTCGGGCTCCTGAAGACGCACGACCTTGACGCGATCGAACCCGGCGTGTTCGGCAACGAACGAAAGGAGCATCGGAGGCACCGGCTTCTGGTGCGACGGATCGATGTAGAAGTTGCACGTCGCCACAGCGATGTTTTCCGGATTGGGCGTCTCGAGAATGAGCAGGCCACCGGGCTTCAACACGCGCAGCGCTTCGCTCACGAGCGTCTTCAATTGCTCGAAGCTCACGTGTTCGACGACGTGAAACGCCGAGATCAGCGCATGGCTGTCCGAGTCAAGCGTCGCGAGATGCTCGATCGCGTCGCCCTTCGATACCGGCAGATTTCGCTCACGGCACGCTTCGAGCATTTCGTCGTCGAGATCCACACCCGACGCGACAAAACCGGCTTCGATCATCAGTTCCAGCCACTCGCCGCGGCCGCACCCGACATCGAACGTCATCGCGCCGGGGTGCAACGCCGCCAGTGGCTGAAAGAACGCCGCGTACTTCGCCAGCCGGCTTTTGATCAGATCTCGCGACCCGCGATGCCGGTCCTCGAACGCACGATAAAAACTGTCCACTACGGCAAACTCCTCACCGTCGTCGGCAGCCACGCCACACCGACGAAATCATCCATCTTTATGTTCACGACATTGAACACCAGCGCGTGATCGCGCCACTGGTAGTTATTTGCAAGATGCGCATCGCCCGTATGCAGTGCAACGGCAACCGAATAGCTGCCCACGCCGATATTCGCCGTGAATTCGAAATGCAATTCCACCATCTGGCCTTCGGCAAGATCGACCAGCACCTGCTTCAGGTGATAGGTGTTCGTTCCGAACACCGTCTGCCCGAGCCTGTCCTTGATCATGTACCCGACGACCAATTCGGGAATCGCCTTGACGCATTTGACCTTGACGCGCAACGCGACTGGCTGCGCGACGCCGATGATCTCGACGGGCTGGCCTGACCGATCGAGCAGCGTAACCTCGTCGATCAGTGCCTCGCCGGTTCCAGAAACGGTCTGCACCGCGCCACTGTCCAGCTTTTCCTGCCTGACCTCACTGTTCTCACGATCGGCCAGCATCGCGTTGTAGTAGTCCATGACCGCTTCGGGCGGCCCCTCCATCTCCAGCCGCCCCGCATTCAGCAGGATCGCGCGGTCGCAGATTGCCTGAATCGCGGCTTTGTCGTGTGCAACGATCAACAGCGTCGTGCCCTGCTTGCCGAACTCGCGGATGCGGTCGAAGCTCTTGTGCTGAAAATACGCATCGCCGACCGACAGCGCTTCGTCGACAATCAGCACGTCGGGCCTGCGAGCCGTCGCGACGCTGAACGCAAGACGCATCTGCATACCGCTGGAGTACACGCGCACCGGCTGATCGATGTATTCGCCGATTTCGGCAAACGCTTCGATCTCCGGCATCATCGCGGTCAGTTCGTCGACGCTGTAGCCCAGCAACTGACCGGCCATCATCACGTTCTGGCGCCCGGTGAAGTCCGGATGAAACCCCATCCCGAGCTCCAGCAGTGCGGCGACGCGCCCGGTCATCGACACGCTGCCAACAGTCGGCTGCGTGGTCCCGACGATCATTTTCAGCAGCGTGCTCTTGCCCGCGCCGTTGATGCCGATGATGCCGATCGCCTCGCCGGCGCGCACCGAAAAATTCACGTCGCGCAGCACCCAGTGCAGCTTGTGATGCTCCTTGCGACGCGGGTCCATCCACTCGACGAGACGTGACCAGCGTGTCGGGTACTGCTTGTAGGCCTTGCCCAGATTGGTAACGGTAATGGTGCCCATCAGAGTTCATCCACCATTTCGCCCGCATGCTTGCGGAACAGGCCCAGGCCAAAAAGACACAGGACGATACCCAACACGGCCGGCAGCCAGAGCGCCTGCCAGTCCGGCCATACGCGCTGCACCAGTACGACCTGGAACGACTGGATCACCGGCGCCATCGGATTGAATCGCATCGCGGACTTCACGCTATCCGGCAAAATGTTGACCGAATAGACGATCGGCGTCAGCCAGAACCAGAAATTCAGCACGATTCCGAAGAACTGCCCGACATCACGGAAAAATACATTCAGCACGCCCAGCGTGACGCCAAGGCCGATCGCGAACAGCGTCATCACCAGCAGCACCGGAAAAATCGCGAGATACGAAATGCCGGGGAAATTCCCGGTGATCACCAGGAATGCAGTGAACAGCGCGAAGACGATCACGAAACTGACCAGCGCGTTGGCGACCACGATCACCGGCAGACACAGCCGCGGAAAGCTCAGCTTTTTCAGCAGGTTGGCGTTGTCGATGAAAGCAGTCTGCCCTCGGCTGACGACTTCCACGAACATGGCCCATGGCAGAACGCCGGCGCACAGGTGAACGCTGTACGCGAAGGTGCTGTCCACGCCTGGCAACCGGGCATGCATGACCCGCGAAAAAATCACCGTATAGACGACGATCATCGCAAGCGGATTGAGGACGGTCCATGCTGCGCCCAGCAGGGAATTACGGTACTTGGACTGAAATTCCCGCTTGACGCTTCCCAGAATGAAGCCGCGATAGGCCCACAGGGCTCTCAGCATGCCCAGCATCAAGCCCGCCCGTATACATCTTGGAAACGAACGATGTCGTCCTCTCCCAGATACTCGCCGCTCTGCACCTCGATCATCACCAGGTCCAGCACACCCGGATTCTCGAGGCGGTGCTTGTGCCCCGCAGGAATATAGGTGGACTCGTTGGTCCGGACGAAAATCTCCTGATCGCCGTTGACGACCTTGGCCATCCCGCTCACGACGATCCAGTGCTCGCTGCGATGGTGGTGCATCTGAAGGCTCAGGCTCGCACCCGGCTTGACTTCGATCCGCTTGATCTTGAACCGCGGCCCCTCTTCCAGCACCGTGTAGGTACCCCACGGGCGGCTCACGGTGCGGTGCAGCTTGTACGCGTCGTGATTACGTTTCTTCAGCCGGGCGACCACCTGCTTCACATCCTGCGCGCGGTCAGGATGGGCGACCAGCAATGCGTCCGGCGTATCGATGATCATCAGGTCGGCCACGCCGACCGACGCCACGACGCGATCCTGCGTCTGCACGTACATGTTGCGGCTGTCGACGAAGATCGCATCGCCGACGGCCCGGTTGCTGTCCTGGTCAGGCTCGACCAGGTCGCGCACCGCGCCCCACGAGCCGATGTCGCTCCAACCGAAGCTGGCGGGCACCACCGCCACGTTCGACGAGCGCTCCATCACTGCATAGTCGATCGAGATGTCGGGCATCTTCTCGAACGATTCGGCGGGAATCTCGAGCATTTGCGTCGACGTCTTGTTGGCTTCCTGCAGCGCCGCCCAGCATGCTTCGGCGGCCGCGGCGACGTCCGGGGCATGGCGGGCCATCTCGTCCAGAATGACGCCGGCCTTGAAACAGAACATGCCCGAGTTCCACAGATAGTTGCCCGCTGCCAGGTACTCCGCCGCCTTCGCCGCATCCGGCTTCTCGACGAAGCGCAGCGCCGCTCGGCCGGCTCCGACAGGCTCGCCTGCCTCGATATAGCCGAAGCCGGTATCCGGGCTCGTCGGCACGATGCCGAACGTCACCAGCCGGCCCTGCTTCGCCAGTTCGGCTGCGCTCGCGACAGCGGCCACGAAACCCTTCTGGTCCTGCACCAGGTGATCGGCCGCGAGCACCAGCATCAGTGCGTCGCGCCCGTATTTTTCAGCGACATGATGCGCAGCCATTGCCACGGCGGGCGCCGTGTTGCGACCGGCCGGCTCGAGCATGAACACGCCGGGCCGCTGTTCGCCGAGCGCCGCGCTCACGAACTCGTCCTTGCTCATGAAGTAGTAGTCGCGGTTGGTGACCGTCAGCAATTCTCCGCCCTGGGCGTCGTCACCGCCGCCGACCGCCGCGGCAGCGCGACGGTAGGTTTTCAGCAGCAGACTCTCGCCATCGGCGAGCTTCATGAACGGTTTGGGATGCCCTTCGCGAGAGACGGGCCAAAGTCGCGTACCGGCACCACCGGACAGGATGACGGGGATTAACATCACATTCACTCCACATTTAGTATTCGCTGGCGAAGCCAACACCTTCGCCACTTGCATCCATACACCGGCCGGCATGGTTGCCAGCCGGTCATGCGAGACCCGGCCGGAACGGAATTATAGCCGGCACCACTCCCACCGAAAACGGCGGTTGACCCGGGACGGCCGCCAGACAAGGCCCGAACGCGCACGCAGCGCGACCGTCGTGCCCCTGCTCGGTCCTGATCGGCAGCCAAACCACCGGGTCACGTACCCGAGCGTTACCAATCGGTCACTTAAAACTCGCCGAAAGCACCAGAACGGTCGCTGCGTCAAGCCTGGCAACGCCCTCCGGGCCGAGAGCCGGCCTCCGCGACCGCCATCCGGGCTTCGCCCGCCAGACGGTCAGCCCGCTCCAGGACAGGATCATTCGGCTAGACACAGCGCCAGCGCATCGCGCCAGTCAGGCATCCGCAGTCCGAACGTCGCGCCCAGCTTGTCCATCGCCAGTCTCGAATTCGCAGGCCGTTTTGCCGGCGTCGGATAGTCGCTCGACGCAATAGGCACGATTTTCGGTGCATGCGATGCCATGGCGACCGCGAAGATGGCTTCGGCGAAACCGCACCACGACGTCGCGCCGGCCGAGGTCAGGTGATAGACGCCGGAGCGGCGCGCCCACCAGTCGGTCCCGGTCGATGCCGTGCCCTGCGCGACGATGTGCGACGTGGCAGCGGCGATCGTCTTCGACCAGGTCGGTGCACCGACCTGGTCCGCGACAATCCGCAGCTCGGGGCGCTCGGCACCCAGCTTCAGCATCGTCAGCAGGAAGTTCCTGCCGCGCCGGCCGTACACCCAGCTCGTTCGCAGAATCAGATGCGCGCACCCGGTCGCCGCAATCGCCCGTTCGCCGTCACGCTTGGTCGCGCCATAAACGTTGGCGGGATTCGTCGCATCGGTTTCCGTATACGCCTCGGTGTTCGTACCGTCGAACACGTAGTCGGTCGAATAGTGAATGAGCGCGCCGCCGCTGCGCGCCATCTCCTCCGCGAATACACGCGGCAGGTCGGCATTCAGGCGGCGTGCAGCATCGACGTCGGTCTCCGCCTGATCCACCGCGGTATACGCGGCAGGGTTGACGATCAGGGACGGCTTCACGTCCCGCACGAACGTGCGCACGCGCTCGAGATCGGACAGATCGAGTGTCGACCTGTCACACGACACCACACGCCCCAGCCCCTGCAGCGTCCGCAACAGCTCGAAACCAACCTGCCCGTTCACACCCGTCACGAGGATCGTCGGTGAGGCGTTCATGTCGCCTTTACGCATAGACGTCGGATTCGCTCAAACGCTTGCCGGCCGCGTCCTTCGATGCCAGGACCGGCTCGCCGTCGATCGGCCACGCGATTCCAATCTCCGGGTCGTTCCAGATGATGCTGCGCTCGTGCTCGGGAAACCAGTAATCGGTGGTCTTGTAAAGGAATTGCGCGGCCGCCGACAACACGACGAAACCGTGCGCGAAACCGGGCGGCACCCAAAGCTGACGATGGTTGTCCGCCGACAGAACCATGCCGACCCACTTCCCGAAATTCGGCGAGCTGCGGCGAATGTCCACCGCCACATCGAATACCTCGCCTTCGATCACGCGCACGAGCTTGCCCTGCGCATGTTCGATCTGGTAATGCAGCCCGCGCAGCACGCCCTTCGTCGATCGCGAATGGTTGTCCTGGACGAATTCGACGTCGGCCCCGACGCCTTGCGCGAACTCGCGCCCGTTGAAGCTTTCGTAGAAATAACCGCGCGTGTCGCCGAAGACCTTCGGCTCGATGAGCTTGACTTCGGGCAGTGCCGTTGCCGTTACGTGGATTGCCATGCGACCTGGTGGGTGAGTAGGTTCCGGAGATACTGTCCGTAGGCGTTCTTCGCGAGCGGCTGTGCCAGCTTCAGCACCTGCTCCGCGTCGATCCAGTTGCGGCGGTACGCGATCTCCTCGGGACACGCGACCACGAGCCCTTGACGCTTCTGCAGCGTCGCGATGAACGTCGCCGCCTCGATCAGCGAATCGTGCGTGCCTGTATCGAGCCACGCATAGCCGCGCCCCATGATCTCGACATTCAATGCACCGTCCGCGAGATACCGTGAATTGACGTCGGTGATTTCCAGTTCGCCGCGCGCCGACGGCTTGATGTCTGCCGCGATGTCGCACACGCGGTTGTCATAGAAGTACAGCCCGGTAACCGCATACTGCGAACGCGGCTGCGCGGGCTTCTCCTCGATCGACAGCGCGCGGAAGTTCCGATCGAACTCCACCACGCCGTAACGCTCGGGGTCGTGCACGTGATAGGCGAACACGGTCGCGCCTGCATCGCGCTCGTTCGCGCGCTCGAGCTGCTTCGCGAGATCGTGCCCGTAGAAAATGTTGTCGCCGAGAATGAGCGCCGAAGGATCGTTGCCGACAAAGGTCCGGCCGATGACGAACGCCTGCGCAAGTCCGTCCGGCGACGGCTGCGTCGCATACGCGATATTCATACCCCACTGGCTGCCATCACCGAGCATCGACTCGAAGCGCGGCGTGTCCTGCGGTGTCGAGATGATCAGCACGTCCCGAATGCCCGCGATCATCAGCGTCGACAGCGGGTAGTAGATCATCGGCTTGTCGTACACCGGCAGCAACTGCTTCGATACCGCGTGTGTAATCGGATACAGCCGTGTGCCTGAACCGCCGGCGAGAATGATGCCCTTGCGTGCCATCGCCACTCCTGTCAAACGCGCTCTGCGTAGTTGGTCTCGACCCACTTGCGGTATTCGCCCGAAGCCACCTCGTCAGACCACGCCTGGTTTTCGAGATACCAGGCGACGGTCTTCGCGAGGCCGGTCGCGAACGTCTCGGCCGGCTTCCAGCCCAGCTCACGCTCCAGCTTGCGCGCGTCGATCGCATAACGGCGATCGTGCCCCGGGCGATCCTTCACGTACGTGATCTGGTCGCGATATGAGCCTTGCGCCATGGGTCGCGCGTTGTCGAGCAGATCACACAGCGTATGCACGACGTCGAGGTTCGTCATTTCGTTCCAGCCGCCGACGTTGTAGGTCTCGCCGGGCGTGCCGCGCGCGAGCACTTCGCGAATCGCGCTGCAGTGATCGCCGACGTACAACCAGTCGCGCACGTTCTGGCCATCGCCGTAGACGGGCAACGGCTTCCCGGCGAGTGCATTCGCGATCATCAGCGGAATGAGCTTTTCGGGGAACTGATACGGACCATAGTTGTTCGAGCAATTCGTCGTGAGCGTCGGCAGGCCGTACGTATGATGATAGGCACGCACCAGGTGATCGGAGCCCGCTTTCGTCGCCGAGTACGGGCTGTTGGGCGCATAGGGCGTCGTTTCGGAGAACTGCGGGTCGGTGGCGGACAGCGAACCGAACACTTCGTCGGTCGACACGTGCAGGAAACGGAAGGCTGCTCGTTCCGCATCGGGCAACGCGCTCCAGTAATGACGCGCGGCCTCGAGCAGTGTAAACGTACCGACCACGTTGGTCTGAACGAACTCGGCCGGACCATGAATGGAGCGATCGACATGGCTTTCCGCCGCGAAATGCAGAATCGCGCGCGGCCGATGCGCGGCAAGCAGCGCGTCGAGCGCCGCACGGTCGCAAATGTCGACGCGGGCAAATATGTGCTTCGAGCTTCCGTTCAGCGATTGAAGCGTACGAAGGTTGCCTGCGTAGGTCAGTTTATCGACATTGAGTACGGCCTCGTCGGATTGACGCAGCCAGTCGATTACGAAATTGGCACCGATAAAACCCGCGCCGCCCGTCACCAGGATCATGAGGCCCCCTCTAGTCATACATGGCGGGCCTCAAGCCCGAGCCGCCACGAATTCTGAACGCGGCAACGTCACCGTGCGCGCCCCTAAGGCGGGCATTCTAACTGCTGACCGTAACCGTCAAAGTCATGAAATGCTAATTTTGTTGCGAAGCGGTCGATTATAAGAAGCGACACGGCCCAAAGGCCACGTCGCTAACAACTTGATACAGTGTGCCGGACCCGCAAAATCTTAAGATTTTCGATTCAAATCAATACGTTAAAATCTCACAAACAGCCCGGGCCACATTCCGGCAACCATCCCTTTTTCCGTCGCGCGCCAAGATTTGTAACAACTCGCCTCTCATGACCCACACCCCCATCGCCATCGGCGACATCCAAGGCTGTCATTCCGCTTTCCAGTCTTTGCTCGAAAAGCTTTCGGCCCCCGCCGACACGCCGCTGTGGATCGCCGGCGACGTCGTCAACCGCGGCCCGGACTCCCTCGCCTCGCTACGCGCACTCGTCGAACTCGGCCCGCGCGCGACCGTCGTGCTCGGCAATCACGACTTGCACCTGCTCGCGGTCTCCGCCGGCCTGCGCACCGAGCGCCCGGGCGACACCATCGGCGAGATCCTCGACGCGCCCGACGCCGACGCGCTGCTCGACTGGGTCCGCCATCGCCCGTTCGTGCATGCGGAGAACGGGATGCTGCTCGTGCACGCAGGCGTGCTGCCGCAGTGGGATGATACGCTCGTGCTCGAGCTCGCCGACGAGCTCCAGCGCGCGCTGCGCGCACCCGACTGGCGCGACACGCTGCAGAAGCTGTACGGCAACGAGCCGAACCAATGGAGTCCGAACCTGAAAAAACGCGACCGGATGCGCGTCGCGTTCAACGCATTCACGCGCGTGCGCTTCTGCACACCCGACGGTGCGATGGAATTCAAAGCGAACGGCGGTCCCGACAGTGCGCCGCCCGGCTACCTGCCGTGGTTCGACGTACCGGGGCGCCGCACGGAGGACGTGACGGTCGTGTTCGGCCACTGGGCCGCGCTCGGCCTGATGGTGCGCGAGAACGTCGTCGCGCTCGATTCGGGGTGTGTGTGGGGTAACCAGCTGTCGGCCGTGCGGCTGACGGCCGATCCGGCGCAGCGCACGGTCACGCAGGTGCAGTGCGAAGCGTGCCGCGCGCCGGGCGGAGAGTGATTACGGACTGATTCGCGGGACCGGGAAGCGAGTCAACCCTCGCGCCCCGGCACCGGTGCGTCGGCCGCCTCATGCCCTGCCGCGCCGGCGCCAACCTCGGTCGCAGGATAGGCATGTTTGGCCAATTCCGCGAGCGACTCGGCCGTCGGTTTGCCGACGTTCGCCTGCAGCTTCACGAGCGCAGCCCCGATCGCATCGCGCGCCGCCGCGGACGTCGCCCGCCGGTCGCCGCCCGGCGCGATCGGTTCACACACGTAAAGGTGCGCGACGAGCGGGCCGCCGCGCAACACCATGTCGAGCGACGTGCCCAGCGCCAGCTCGCCTGTGTAGGCCGGCGCGACCGACTGCCGCCCGTGCGCGTCCTCGTACATCAGGCAGATCGGCTGCACCGCGCAGCCGGCCGATACCGCGGCCTGGAACAGGTTCGCGTGGAATGGCAGCAGTTCCTGCCCGTCGGTCGTCGTCCCTTCCGGAAACACGCACATAAGCCCGCCGTTGCGCAGGCGCTCGGCCATCTCGTGCATGACGCGCATCGCCTCGGTGCGCTTCTCGCGCTGCAGGAACACGGTATCGAGCTTCTCGGCGAGCCAGCCCACCACCGGCCACTGCCGCACCTCGGCCTTCGACACGAACGGCGTCGGCCGCCACGCGTTGACCGTGTAGATATCGAGCCACGACACGTGATTGCCGACCACGAGCGCGCTCGCGTCGAGCCGCGCGCTGTCGTTATGGACGACGAGGCGCATCCCGCAAATCCGCAGCAGCTTGAGCGACCAGCGGCGTATCAGCTCGGCGCGGCGCGCGGGCGTGACGTGCGAAAAACGCAGCGCGACGATCGCCATGCCGCGCAACAGGTGAAAGACGAGACGCAGCTTGCGAATGGCAATCATGGCGATAGTCCGGCGTGGTTCAGTGGCGCTCGAACGCGACCTGCCCGGCCACGAGCGTCGCGCGCACGGTGGCCGGCAGTTCGTAGCCGAGGAACGGCGAGTTGTGGCCCTGGCTCTTCAGCGCCCGCGGCTCGACCCGCCAGTGCGCGCGCGGGTCGAACACGCACAGGTCGGCCGCGCCACCTTCGGTGAGGCGGCCGGCCGGCAGCTTCAGCACGTCGGCCGGTGCGGACGTGATGCGGCGCAACGCCTGCGCAAGCGGCGTACGCGTCTCGTCGGCCCACTTCAGCGTCAGCGACAGCAGCAGCTCGAGCCCGGTCGCGCCCGGCGTCGCTTCGCCGAACGGCAGCAGCTTCTCGTCGTCGTCGACCGGCGTGTGGTCGGAGCAGATCGCATCGATCGTGCCGTCGGCGAGCGCCACGCGAATCGCTTCGCGATCGCGCTCGCTGCGCAGCGGCGGATCGAGCCGGAACTGCGAATCGAAGTAGCCGATGTCGACGTCGATCAGGTGCAGGTGGTTCACGCCGACGTCGCAGGTCACGGGCAGCCCCTCGGCCTTCGCCTCGCGCACGAGCGCGAGGCCGGCCGCCGACGACAGCCGTGCGAGGTGCACGCGTGCGCCCGTCACGCGCATCAGTTCGAAGATCGTGTGCAGCGCGATCGTCTCGGCCGCGACCGGCACGCCGGACAGCCCGAGCCGCGACGCCAGCGCACCGCTCGCGGCGACACCGCCGCGACCGATGAAGGCGTCTTGCGGGCGCAGCCACGTGGTGTAGCCGTAGGTGCTCGCGTACTGCAGCGCACGCAGCAGCACCTGCGTGTCGCGCACCGGCACGTTGGCGTGCGTGAACCCGACACAGCCGGACTCGGTCAGCGCGACCATCTCGGTGATCACCTCACCCTTGAGGCCGACCGTCAGCGCGCCGAGCGGATGCACGTTCGCCTGGTGCAGGTTGCGCGCGCGGAACTTGAGCATCTCGACGAGGCCCGGCTCGTCGAGCACGGGGTCGGTATCCGGCGGGCACACGAGGGTCGTGACACCGCCCGCGACAGCCGCGGCCATCTCGGACGCGAGCGTCGCCTTGTGCTCATAGCCGGGCTCGCGCAGCCGCGCGCACAGGTCGACGAGGCCGGGCGCGACGATCAGGCCCGCCGCGTCGATCGTGTTGTCCGCGTTGAAACCGGCCGGCGCCGCCGTGCCGAGCGCGGCGATCTTGCCGTCCGCGACGAATACGTCGGCCTGCTGCTCGGTGCCGGCGACCGGGTCGATCAGCGTGCCGCCTTTGATATGAATCTTCATGCGCTGTCTGTGAATGCGTTGATTGCGTGAATAAGGAGGCGCGAAAGCGGGCTCAGTCGCTGTTGCCGGCGACGATGCCCATCACCGCCATCCGCACGGCGATGCCGAACGTGACCTGGTTGAGGATCACCGACTGCGGGCCATCGGCGACCTGCGAATCGATCTCGACGCCGCGGTTCATCGGGCCGGGGTGCATCACGATCGCGTCGGGCGCGGCGAGCGCGAGGCGCTCGGGCGTCAGGCCCCACGTCTTGAAGTATTCCTGCGCGGACGGCAGCAACGCGCCGCTCATCCGCTCGTTCTGCAGGCGCAGCATGATGATCACGTCGACGCCCTTCAGCCCTTCGTCGAGGTTGTGGAACACCTTCACGCCCATCTGTTCGAGCCCGCCCGGCAGCAGCGTGCGCGGGCCGATCGCGCGTACTTCCGGCACGCCGAGCGTGGTGAGCGCGTGGATGTCGGAGCGCGCGACGCGCGAATGCAGGATGTCGCCGACGATCGCCACGCGCAGCTTCGTGAAGTCGCGCTTGTAGTGACGGATCGTGTACATGTCGAGCAGGCCCTGCGTCGGGTGCGCGTGGCGGCCGTCGCCGGCGTTGATCACGTGCACGTGCGGTGCGCAGTGCTCGGCGATCAGGTACGGCGCGCCGCTCGACGCGTGACGCACGACGAACAGGTCGGCATGCATCGCCGACAGGTTGTTGATCGTGTCGAGCAGCGATTCGCCCTTGCTCGTCGACGACGCATTGATGTTCAGGTTCAGCACGTCGGCCGACAGGCGCGTCGCGGCGATCTCGAAGGTCGTGCGCGTGCGCGTCGAGTTCTCGAAGAACAGGTTGAACACGGACTTGCCGCGCAGCAGCGGCACCTTCTTCACTTCACGGTCCGTCACGCTGACGAACTGCTCGGCCGTATCGAGGATGTGGTTGACGATCGAGCGCGGCAGGCCCTCGATCGACAGCAGGTGCTTCAGCTCGCCGTTTTTCGTGAGCTGCGGGTTGCCCTTCAGGAAGCCGTAGCGGAACCGGTCGGGGCTCGCGGCCGCAGCGGGATTGCCGGTGCGGCCAGTGGTGTCGGTGGTCATGGTGTGCGTGATTCCAACTATGCAAACGGGCCGCGGTGCAAACCAGCGGCCCGGGATACGGTTCGCGTGTCGTTCAGGCGCCGTGCGCCTCGACGCGCAGCGTGAACTGCGCATCGTCGCGTGCGAGCACGAGCGTCGCGCCGGCCGGCACGTCGAGCGCGCCGCCCGCGAAGCGCGCGGCGACCGGCAGCTCGCGGCCGCCGCGATCGGCGAGCACCGCGAGCTCGACGGCGGCCGGACGGCCGTAGTCGAACAGCTCGTTGAGTGCCGCACGCACGGTGCGCCCGGTAAACAGCACGTCATCGACGAGCACGATGCGCGCGCCGTCGATTTCGAACGGCAGCGACGTCGGGCTGGCCTGGCTGTGCAGCCCCTTCTTCGCGTAATCGTCGCGGTGCAGCGCGACGTTCACGACGCCGAACGCCGGCGCACCGAGATCGCGCGCGAGGCGCTCGGCAAGCCATGCGCCGCCGCTGTGAATGCCGGCGAGCCGCGGGCCGCCCGGTTCGGCGAAAGCCGTGCCGTACGCGGCGCGGATCTGGTCGAGCAGGACGCGGTAAAGCGCCTCGGCGTCAATGGTGCTCATGGTCGGACAATTGATCGAGATACTGTTGAAGGATGACGCGCGCGGCCTCGGCATCTAGCATCTCGGCCCGTGCGCGGCCGCGCACGTTGCGCTCGCGCAGCCCGGCCTCGGCCTCGACCGACGAATAGCGCTCGTCGACCCACGTGACGGGCAGCCCGAAGCGGCCGTTCAGCTGGTTGCCGAAGCGCTTCGCCTGCTGCGTCATGTCGTGCGGCGTGCCGTCCGGATGCATCGGCAGGCCGACGACGAGCGCGTCCGGCCGCCATTCGGCCAGCAGGTCGCCGACCGCCTTGAAGCGGTGTTCGCGGTTCAGGTTCTGGATCACGACGAGCGCACGGGCCGAGCGCGTCAGCGCATTGCCGACCGCGACGCCGATACGTTTTTCGCCGTAGTCGAACGCGAGGAGCGTCGCATCGCGCGCGCTCGCGCCACTCATGCGTGCCCTGCTTCGCCGGACAGCATCGACGAGCTGACGCCGAGCAGGCCGAGTGCGGCTTCGAAGCGCTCTTCGGCCGGCGTGTCGAACACGATGCGCGGATCGGCGGCCACGGTCAGCCAGCCGTTGCGGGAAATTTCTTCCTCGAGCTGCCCTGCTCCCCAGCCCGCATGGCCGAGCGTCAGCAGGAAGCGTTTCGGGCCGGTGCCCGTCGCGACCGCCTCGAGCACGTCCTTCGACGTGGTCATCTCCAGCCCGCCCTCGACGGACATCGACGAGTTGTAGCTCGCGCCCTCCACCGGCTCGTGCAGCACGAAACCGCGCTCGGTCTGGACCGGGCCGCCGAAGTACACCGGGATGTGCAGCAGCGGCTCGATGTCGAGCTTAAGGTCGATGCGGTTGAACAGCGATTCGAGGTCGATGTCGGTAGGACGATTGATGACGAGGCCGAGCGCACCGCGCTCGCTGTGATCGCAAAGATAGACCACCGTTCCCGAGAACGTCGGATCGGCCATGTTCGGCATGGCGATCAGGAACTGGTTGGTGAGATTGATGCGATCGGAAGGCTTTGACATGGTTTGAATTTTAGCAAAGACGCCGCGGCCTGACCGGGCCGCGATCAACAAGCAACGCCGCACCGCGCTGGCAACGGCGCGCACGGATCACACGGCACTCTAACACGCGCGCGGGCGCTGTCGGCAGCGTGTTGCGGGCCCGCACGGCAAGGGCCGCCGGCGCGTGTTCGTCCCCTTCTTCGTCAGGCCCGGCCGAGCGCCGCGCCGAGCGCGCCGGACGCCGCCGTGAGGTCCGGCGGCGCAACGCCGGCTGCAATCTTCAGCAGCGCCGCGCGCAGCATGTCGGACGCGTGGCCGTGCGCATCGATGCCGCCGTCGGCGAGCGGCACGCCGTGCGCCGCACGCCGCCACGCGAGGCCAAGCGTGTCGGCCAGGAGCGCCGCGTGGCCGAGCCCGAGCGCGCACGCGGCCGTGCCGACCCGGTAAGCGGCGCCGGACGCATGCCATGCGGCACCCGCGTCGGCTCTCGCCGGATCGGCCGCGAGGTCGACCATCGACGCATCGGCCGTCTGCAGGAAATCCTCATAGGCATGCGCATTGACCGTCACGACGCCGAGTGCGCGAGTCGGCGCGGCGGCAACCGCGTCGCGTTCGGCCCGGGCGGCGTCGGCCTCCCACAGCGCTTCCGACGCGGGCGTATCGGCGACGTGCCAGTCGACCGTCAATCCGTAGTCGTGCAGCACGTCGACGAGCGCGACATCCTCGGCCGCGGCGCCGAACAGCGCGAAATCGCGCCACAGCAGCGCCACCGTCTCGCGCACGAGTTCGGGCGGCGCACTGCGCCGGCCCTGCGCGTGCTCGCCGAGCAGCAGGTTCGTCCGCGCGAGAAAGCGCTTCAGCTCGGGCGCGCCGCTGGCGCGCAATGCGCGCACGCATGCGGCCGCAAGCCGCCAGAAATCGTATGGATCGTCGCTGGCGAGCGCGGCCAGCATCGCGTCGAGTTCGTCGAGTGCCGCGTCGGGCGCGCCGTGCTCCGCTCGCAGCACACCAAGCAACGCCTGTTCGTAGCGGGCACGAATCCGGGTCGCGAACGCGTCGGGCAGCGCGCAGATCGCGGCGGGCGGGACCGCGCGTCCGACGAGCGCGGGGGGCTGCAGGGGCGGCGGCGCGG
>NZ_JAAGPC010000006.1:0-111087 GCF_017104595.1 Burkholderia sp. Tr-20390
TCCCGCACGGCGTACGGCGGCGGCGCTCGATGCGGCCGCGCGCGCGGCACGCCAGCGCGAGGCCGAGCAGGAGATTCACGGCGATCCGTTCGTCCAGCAGCTCGTGCGCGATTTCGGTGCGCGCATCGTCGAGGGTTCGGTGCGCCCGCTCGCCGATGCGGCGCCGGACGGCCCGCCGCCGACGCTGCATTGAACCGAGCGCCTAGCGACAGGCACAATCACGCCCACACATTGGCCGGCACGCGCCGCGTGCCGGTTTTCACACGATCAAGAAGGAGTATTCCCATGTTGAAAGGCAACCTCGCCGGACTGATGAAGCAAGCGCAGCAAATGCAGGAAAACATGAAGAAGATGCAGGAGCAGCTTGCGCTGATCGAAGTCGAAGGGCAGTCGGGCGCCGGCCTCGTCAAGGTGACGATGACGTGCCGCAACGAAGTGCGTCGCGTGTCGATCGACCCGAGCCTGCTCGCGGACGACAAGGACATGCTCGAGGATCTCGTCGCGGCCGCGTTCAACGACGCCGTGCGCAAGGCCGAAGCGACGTCGCAGGAAAAGATGAGCGGCATGACGTCGGGCCTGCCGTTGCCCCCGGGCTTCAAGCTGCCGTTCTGAGCGTAGCGTCCGTGTCACTTTTTGCCGCCGTATGAAACAGCCGTCCGCCCTGTCCGCGCTCGTCGAAGCGTTGCGCGTGCTGCCCGGCGTCGGGCCGAAATCCGCCCAGCGCATGGCGGTCCACCTGATGCAGCACGATCGGGAGGGCGCGGAGCGGCTCGGCCGGTCGCTGCTGTTCGCGACCGAGCACCTGCAGCACTGCGAGAAGTGCAACACGTTCACCGAAGCGCAGATCTGCGAGGTCTGCAGCGACGAAGAGCGTGATCCGACGCTGCTTTGCGTCGTCGAGACGCCTGCCGACCAGATCATGCTCGAGCAGACGATGACTTACCGCGGGCTGTATTTCGTGCTGATGGGCCGGCTGAGCCCGCTCGACGGGATCGGCCCGAAGGAGATCCATTTCGACCGCCTCGTGCGGCGCGCGTCTGACGGCGTCGTCAAGGAAGTCGTACTCGCGACCAACTTCACGAACGAAGGCGAAGCCACCGCGCACTACCTCGGCCAGACGCTGAAGGCGCGCGGGCTCGCGGTCACGCGCCTCGCGCGCGGCGTGCCGGTGGGCGGCGAGCTCGAGTACGTCGACGCGGGCACCATCGCCCGCGCGATGCTCGACCGCCGCACGATGTAAGCCGGGCGCCGCCGGCGGCTCGCCGCGTTGCGCTCCTTGGCGATACGTCCAGTATTCGCGGCGTCGCGCGCCTCGCGAGCGGCCGTTCTCGTGGCAACGCATGCACGTTCCATATGTAAAAAGACCCTAGGAGACACATGAGCACCAGCCAGGGCCCGCTCGCGGGCGTCAAAGTGCTCGAATTCGGAACGCTGATCGCGGGACCGTTCGCGTCGCGGCTGTTCGCCGAATTCGGCGCGGAAGTGATCAAGATCGAGGATCCGAACGGTGGCGACCCGCTGCGCAAGTGGCGCAAGCTCCATCCGGAGCAGGGCGGCACGTCGCTGTGGTGGTCCGTCCAGGCGCGCAACAAGAAATCGGTCACGCTCAACCTGAAGGCCGACGCCGGCAAGGCGATCGCGCGGCAACTCGCGCGCGAGGCCGACATCGTGATCGAGAATTTCCGCCCGGGCCTGCTCGAAAAGCTCGGGCTCGGCTACGACGTGCTGTCGGCCGAGAACCCGGGCCTCGTGATGGTGCGCTTGTCCGGTTACGGGCAGACCGGCCCGTACCGCGACCGGCCCGGCTTCGGCGCGATCGCCGAATCGATGGGCGGGCTGCGTCACATCACCGGCTATCCCGAACTGCCGCCGCCGCGCATCGGCATCTCGATCGGCGATTCGATCGCCGCGCTGCACGGCGTGATCGGCGCACTGATGGCGCTGCATCACCGCAAGGTCAACGGCGGTGCGGGGCAGGTGGTCGACGTTGCACTGTATGAAGCCGTCTTCAACATGATGGAAAGCGTGGTGCCCGAATACGGCGTGTATGGGATGGTGCGCGAGCGCACCGGCGCGTCGCTGCCGGGCATCGTGCCGTCGAATACGTATGCGTGCCGCGACGGCAGCATCGTGATCGGCGGCAACAGCGACCCGATCTTCAAGCGGCTGATGAAGGCGATCGAGCGCGACGACCTCGCCGACGATCCCGCGCTCGCGCAAAACGACGGGCGCGTGCCGCGCACGCAGGAGATCGACGACGCGATTGCCGCGTGGCTTGCGCCGCGCACGATCGAAGAAGCACTCGTCGTGCTCAACGCGGCCGACGTGCCGGCCGGGCGCATCTACAGCGCCGCCGACATGTTTACCGATCCGCAGTTCGTCGCGCGGCAGATGATCCAGCGCTTCAAGTTGGCCGACGGCACCGACATCCCGCTGCCGAACATCACGCCGAAGCTGTCCGACACGCCGGGCGAAACGCGCTGGCTCGGGCCCGAACTCGGCGAGCATACGGACGAGGTGCTGCGCGGCCTCGGCTATGACGCGCCGGCGATTGCCGCACTGCGCGAAGCGGGCGCGATTTGAACAACCTCGGGCCTGTCGCTTCGCGCCGGGCTCCCGGAACTGGGCATTGCCCAACGGCGCCCCGTTGGCGGGGGAAAACCCGGGGCGGCGCAGCGTTTTCCTGTGCACGCGGAACGCCGCACCGCAACGCGGCGGCGCGGCGTGTTCGGGTGCCCGCGGCCGCCCATCCGCAGTCGCCGGACTGTCGCTCTCGCGCCATCTTTCCTCGGTTACAATCGCCGGATGCGAATCCTACTCAGCAACGACGACGGCTATCTCGCCCCCGGTCTCGCCGCGCTCAGCGACGCGCTGCAGCCGCTGGCCGAGCTCACGGTGATCGCGCCCGAGCAGAACTGCAGCGGCGCGTCGAATTCCCTCACGCTGTCGCGGCCGCTGTCGGTGCAGCGCGCGGCGAGTACGGGTTTCTTCTACGTGAACGGCACGCCGACCGATTCGGTACACGTCGCGTTGACGGGGATGGCCGACGCCAGGCCGGACCTCGTCGTTTCCGGAATCAACAACGGCCAGAACATGGGCGAAGACACGCTCTATTCAGGGACAGTTGCGGCCGCCACCGAAGGCATCATGTTCGGCGTGCCGGCCATCGCATTCTCGCTGGTCGACAAGGGCTGGGCCCATCTGGCGGACGCCGCGCGCGTCGCCGCGGAAATCGTCGAGCACTATCGTGCACATCCGCTGCCGGGCCAGCCGCTGCTCAACGTCAATATTCCGAACCTGCCGTACGACGAACTGAAAGGCTGGAAGGTCACGCGCCTCGGCAAGCGTCATCCGTCGCAGCCGGTGATCCGCCAGACCGACCCGCGAGGCGAACCGATCTACTGGATCGGCGCGGCGGGCGAAGCGCTGGACGCCAGCGACGGCACTGATTTTCACGCAGTGGCAAACGGTTTCGTGTCGATCACGCCGCTGCAGCTGGACCTCACGCACACGCAGATGCTGCCCGCGACGCGCGAATGGGCGCGCGCCGGAGGGCGGGCTTCATGAGCGGCGAGCGCGCGAAGCGGTTCCCGCTCGCGCTCGAAGATCTCAAGCGAGCGCCACGCAAGTCGGACGGTCGGGCCGGCGAACGCCATGCGGCGGTTGCGGTATCGAAGGCCGCCGACAAGCCTGCGGCCGTGCTGAAACCGGTTGCGGTGAAGCCTGCTGCGGTGCGGACGGCCTTGCCCGGCTCCGCCGCGAAGCCGGCGACCGCACCGAAGCCGACCGCACTGAAGCCCGCGATGCCGAAGCCGGCCGCGCCGAGCGTCGCGCCGGCCGGCGCGTTCGCGCTCACGTCGGAACGTGTGCGCGAACGGATGGTCGAACGGCTGCGCGCGAACGGTGTGACCGACGCGCGTGTGCTGGAAGCGATGGCCGCGGTGCCGCGACACATGTTCGTGGATCCGGGGCTCGCAACGCAGGCCTACGAGGATTCGGCGTTGCCGATCGGCCACCAGCAGACCATTTCAAAGCCGTCGGTCGTCGCGCGCATGATCGAGCTCGCGATGGCCGGCCGCACGCTCGAGCGCGTCCTCGAGATCGGCACGGGCTGCGGCTATCAGGCCGCCGTGCTGAGCCACGTGGCACGCGACGTGTATTCGATTGAACGCATCAAGCCGCTCTACGAGCGCGCGAAGCTGAACCTGCGGCCGCTGCGCGTGCCGAACATCCGTCTGCACTACGGCGACGGGCGTGTCGGCCTGCCGTCCGCAGCCCCGTTCGACGCGATCGTGATCGCGGCGGCGGGGCTCGACGTGCCGCAGGCGCTGCTCGAGCAACTCGCGATCGGCGGGCGGCTCGTCGCGCCGGTCGGCGCGCAGAGCGGGCAGCACCAGGTGCTCACGCTCGTCGAGCGCGTCGCGCACGCGCAATGGCGAGAGTCACGGCTTGATCGCGTTTTCTTTGTCCCTTTAAAATCCGGAGTAATTTGAAACCGATGAGTATGTTGCGCGCGATGCAAAACAACCGTTCCAGGGAACCGCTCACGCTCGCCCAGCGGGCGATCTGCGTAGCTGCGTTCTCCACGCTTCTGGCCGCCTGTGCGACGCGGCTCGACAACGCGCCCGTCGTCGATCGCTCCGGTTCGCTCGGCACGACCGGCACCGCGCAGCCCGCGGCGCCGCTTCCGCCGGCGCCGCCGGGTTACTACCGGGTGAAGCCGGGCGACACGCTGTACCGGATCGCACTCGAAAACGGGCAGAACTATCGCGACATCGCCGCGTGGAACAACCTGGCGAACCCGAATCAGATTGAAGTCGACCAGCTGCTGCGCGTTTCGCCGCAGGCTGGTGCTGCCGTTGCGGGCACGCAGGTCGCCGCACCGATCGCGGGCGCCGCCGTTGCGACCGCGCCGCTCAGCAGCGGCCCGGCAACGCCGGCCGCCGGCACGTCGTCGTCGGTCGCGACGCCGCCTGCCGCGGCAGCCGCATCGAGCGATACGGCAGCCGCGCCGAGCGGCCCCGTGACGTTCGCATGGCCCGCGCGCGGTCCCGTGCTGAACGGTTTCGACGACGCGAAGAACAAGGGCGTCAATATCGGCGGGTCGGCCGGCGAGACCGTGAAGGCGGCGGCCGACGGTCGCGTCGTCTACTCGGGCAATGGCCTGCGCGGCTACGGCAACCTCATTATCATCAAGCACGATGCAACTTACCTCACGGCGTATGCACACAATCGCGCTTTGATGGTAAAAGAGGGGGACGCGGTAACGAAGGGGCAGAAGATCGCCGAGATGGGGAACAGCGATTCCGACCGCGTGATGCTGCATTTCGAGGTTCGCCGGCAGGGTAAACCTGTCGATCCGCTGAAGTATTTGCCGCCTCAATAACCGAGACGACCATGCCGAAATCGAAGCGCCACGAGCCGCAAGCCGAGTCTGAGAAAATCAGTCGAGCCACGCAAGCATCGGTGGGGCGAGCTGGTGCTTCGACGGACGACGAAGACGACGTCGCGGACAACGAGCGTGACCTCGAGGCACGCGACGCCGACACCGACGCGGACGGTGGCGACGACGAGCGCGAAGGCCGTGCCGAGGCGGCGCCCGATGTCGACGATTTCCGCACGATGCTGCAGGCCGAGCTCACGGCCGACACGATCCAGCATTACCTGAACCGCATCAGTGTGAAGCCGCTGCTCACCGTCGAGGAGGAACAGCGCTATTCGCGTCTGGCCAAGGCCGGCGAATTCGAGGCGCGGCAGGTGATGATCGAGCGCAACCTGCGTCTCGTCGTCAGCATCGCGAAGGGGTATCTGAACCGTGGCGTGCCGCTGCTCGACCTGATCGAGGAAGGCAACCTCGGCCTGATGCATGCCATCGAGAAATTCGACCCGACGCGCGGCTTCCGTTTCTCGACCTACGCGACGTGGTGGATCCGGCAGAGCATCGAGCGCGCGATCATGAACCAGGCCCGCACGGTGCGCCTGCCGGTGCACGTGATCCGCGAACTGAACCAGGTGCTGCGCGCGAAGCGCCACCTTGAAAAGAACTCGATGTCGACGGGTGAAGCGGCCGAGCGCCGCGAAGCCAGCATCGACGACATCGCCTATCTCACCGGCAAGACCGCCGAGGAAGTCACCGACATCCTTGCGCTCAACGAGCACACGGCATCGCTCGACGCGCCGCTCGACCTCGATCCCGCGAGCAGCCTGCTCGACCTCCTGCCCGACGACCAAAGCCAGTCGCCCGACGCGGAGGTTCAGCACCGCGAGCTCGAGACGCTGACGCGCGCGTGGCTGTCGCGGCTGTCCGACAAGCATCGGCATGTGATCGAGCGCCGCTTCGGCCTGAACCACATCGAACCGGCAACGCTCGAGGAGCTGGCCGACGAAATGGGGCTCACGCGTGAGCGCGTGCGCCAGATCCAGCAGGAAGCGCTGGTGCGCCTCAAGCGGTTTTTCGCCTCCAACGGTGTGCGCAAGGACGCCGTTCTGTAACTGATGACTCCGATTCTTGTTTTTGACATCGAGACGATTCCCGATGTCGACGGCATTCGCCGTCTGGAAGACCTGCCCGCGACGCTCGACGATGCCGCGGTGGCCGAACATGCATTCGCCGCCCGCCGCGAGAAGACCGGCGGCGATTTCCTGCCGCACCACCTGCAGCGCATCGCGGCGATTTCCTGCGTGTTCCGCGACAACAACGGTTTTCGTGTGCGCTCGCTCGGTACGCCGCAGGACAACGAAGCGACGCTGATCCAGTCGTTCTACCGCGTGATCGAGAAATACACGCCGCAGCTCGTGTCGTGGAACGGCGGCGGCTTCGATTTGCCGGTGCTCCATTACCGCGCGCTCGTGCACGGCATCCCCGCGAGCCGCTACTGGGATCTCGGCGAGGACGACCGCGATTTCAAGTGGAACAACTACATCTCGCGCTACCACTCGCGGCATACCGACCTGATGGATGTGCTCGCGATGTATCAGGCGCGCGCGAATGCGCCGCTCGACGCGCTCGCGAAGATGTGCGGCTTTCCGGGCAAGCTCGGCATGGACGGCAGCCAGGTGTGGCCGGCGTTCCAGGCCGGGCGGATCGAGGAAATCCGCAACTATTGCGAAACCGACGTCGTCAATACCTACCTGCTGTACTGCCGGTTCCAGTTGATGCGCGGCGGCCTGACGCCGAGCGAGTATGCGGACGAGATCCTGCTCGTGAAGAACTCGCTTGCACAGGAGCCTGCGTCGCACTGGGCCGAATACCTGGCCGGTTTCGACGCATAGCGCGGGCGAGGTGCGCTGCGGCCGGCGGCCCGATCATGCCAGTTCGAGCAGCACCGGCTGGTGATCGGACGCGCGCACGTCGCCGTCGATTTCGCAGCGCGTGACGCGCGGCAGCAGCGTATCGGTCACGAACACGAAGTCGCACGCGAGCGGCCCCTCCGACCATTGCACCGTATCGTAGACACCCGCCGTCGGCGGTGGCATGCGGCCCGGGTGTCGAGCGACCCATGCGTCGATGAAGCACGGCGCGTCCGAGATCGGCTCCAGGAGTCGGCAATAGGCGTCGCTGCCGAACGCGCTGTTGAAGTCGCCGCAGACGATCGCATCGCATGGCTGGCCGGTTGCGCTGAACGGCCCCTCGGCGTTTTCGGCGGGCGCCGGTCGTGCCGCGTGCGCGCAGGCCTCGCGGTGCCGGTCGCGCAATGCGTCGACCTGGGCGAGCCGCTGGCGCGCCGAATAATATTCCAGATGCGTGGTGACCACCCGCAGTGGCCCGAAGGGCGTCTGCAACTCGACGTCGAGCGCGACGCGCGGCATCGACGGCGCGCCGGCGTTGGCCGGCCACGGCAGCAACTGGCGGAGCACGCGCCCGACCGGCAGCCGGGTCGCGATTGCGTTGCCGAACTGGCGGCGCGGTGCGCCGGTTTCAATGGGCGGCAAGTCGGCACCGATCGCGTCGATGATCGTATATCCGGGCAGCAGCGCCGCGAGTTCGGCGAACTGGTCGGCACCGGGCCGGCCGGGCAGTGCGCCAAAGCCGCGCGTGACTTCCTGCAGGCACAGCACGTCGAAGTCGCCGAGCGCGCGGATCGCTGCGACGGTGCGCGAAAGATCGACGCCGCCGTCCGCGTCCCGACCCCATTGGATGTTCCAGTCGATCAGTTGCATGGTCGAATCTCCTGTCGGGCGGATCTCGGGCCCCCGGGGCCGCTCCTGAGTCGGCGCCACGGGCACGCGGCCGCTGGTCTCTCGGGCCGCCTGTCTCGCCGTTCCGGCGCAATGTCGGGCCGTCTATGCTTAAGTATCGACCCTTGCCGCATGCAAAGCGGGCGATGCGGGCTCGCGTCGTCTACAATCTCGCCTTCTTCAACGTTTGTCAGGAAAAGCTGGTGTCCGAAGCCGTCCCCACTTCTGCGCGCAAATCAAGAAACGCGCCCGTCGCGCCCGGAATCGCCCCGGTTCTCGAGATCGAATCGCTCGACATGGAAGCGCGCGGTGTCGGCCGCACGATCACCGAGGACGGCGAGCCGGGCAAGGTCATCTTCGTCGAGGGTGCGCTGCCGGGCGAGCGTGTGACCTATTCGAGCTTCCGCCGCAAGCCGAGCTACGAGCAGGCGACGGTCGTCGACATTTTGCGTCCGAGCGTGATGCGCACGAAGCCGAAATGCGCGTTCTTCGGTACCTGCGGCGGCTGCTCGATGCAGCATCTCGACATGCGTGCACAGGTGGCGGTCAAGCAGCGCGTGCTCGAAGACAATCTGTGGCACCTGGCGAAGCTGCGCGCGGAAACGATGTTCGCGCCGATTCACGGCCCGTCGTGGGGTTATCGCTACCGCGCGCGCCTGACCGTGCGCAACGTCGCGAAGAAGGGCGGCGTGCTGGTCGGATTCCACGAGAAGAAGAGCAGCTACGTCGCCGACATGACGAGCTGCGAAGTGCTGCCGCCGCACGTGTCGGCGCTGCTCGTGCCGCTGCGCCGCCTCGTCGAGGGGCTGTCGATCCGCGATCGGATGCCGCAGATCGAGCTCGCGGTCGGTTCGCAGGTCACGGCGCTCGTGCTGCGCGTGCTGGAGCCAATCAACGCGGACGACGAAGCGCTGCTGCGCGCGTTCGCGGACGAGCACAAGGTGCAGTTCTGGCTACAGCCGAAAGGGCCGGACACGGTGACGCCGTTCTATCCGCTCGACGTGTCGCTCGACTACACGCTGCCGGAATTCGGCATCCGCATGCCGTTCAAGCCGACCGATTTCACGCAGGTCAACCATCAGATCAACCGCGTGCTGGTGGGCCGCGCGCTGCGCCTGCTCGCGCCGTCGCGCGACGACCGCGTGCTCGACCTGTTCTGCGGGATCGGCAACTTCACGCTGCCGCTCGCGCGGCTGTCGCGCGAGGTGATGGGCATCGAAGGCAGCGATACGCTGACGACGCGCGCGCTGGCGAATGCGCGCGAGAACGGTGTCGACGGCCACACGACGTTCGCATGCCGGAACCTGTTCGAAGTGACGGGCGACGACATGCGTGCGCTCGGCGCATTCGACAAGTTCCTGATCGACCCGCCGCGCGAAGGCGCGCTCGCGGTGTCGAAGGCGCTGGCCGAGATCGCGCAGAGCGGCGAAGGTCCGCTGCCGAAGCGCATCGTGTACGTGTCGTGCAACCCGTCGACGCTGGCGCGCGACGCGGGCCTGCTCGTGCACGAGGCCGGCTACCGCCTGAAGGGCGCCGGTGTCGTGAACATGTTCCCGAATACGTCGCACGTCGAATCGATCGCGCTATTCGAGCGCGACTGAGTCCGGCGGCGGACGTAAAAAAACCGGCCCGCGGGCCGGTTTTTTCATGGGGTGTAGCGAACGTCAGTTGCGGTTGCCGCCGAAGATGCCGAGCAGTGCGAGCAGGTTCGTGAACACGTTGTACAGGTCGAGGTAGATCGCGAGCGTGGCCGAGATGTAGTTCGTCTCGCCGCCGTTCACGACGCGCTGGACGTCGAACAGCATGTAGGCGGAGAAGATCGCGATCGCGAGCACCGACACGGTGAGCATCAGCGCCGGGAGTTGCAGGAAGATGTTCGCGACCGATGCGAGCAGGATCACGATCACGCCCATGAACAGCCACTTGCCGAGCCCCGAGAAGTCACGCTTGCTGACGGTGGCGATCGTCGCCATCGCGGCGAAGATGATGCCGGTGCCGCCGAACGCGAGCATGATCAACGACGGGCCGTTCGAGAAGCCGAGGATGAAGCTCAGCAGCCGCGACAGCATCAGGCCCATGAAGAACGTGAAGCCGAGCAGCACGAATACGCCGGCCGCGCTGTTTTTGGTCCGCTCGATCGCGAACATGAAGCCGAACGCGATCGCGAAGAACGCGAGCAGGCTCATCATCGGGCTCGTGGCCGCGAACAGCGAGAAGCCCGTCGCGACGCCGACCCAGGCGCCCAGCACGGTCGGCACCATCGACAGCGCGAGCAGCCAGTACGTGTTCCGCAGCACGCGGTTGCGAACCTCGGCGGTGCTGACGGAACCGCCGCGGCCGAAATTGTACGGATAGTCGTTCATGGTTTCTCCTAACATTGAACGCGTGGGCGTCCGGGGCCGGTTCGGCACACGCGGTGTGCGGCGCAGCAAACCGGAGCAGCTATGGCTAAGATACGTTCCGTGCCGGGAGGTTTCAATGGCCAGGCGGCACAAAACATATGGATTCGGAACCTTTCACGTGTGTAAGGGTTCAATCGCAATGATACACGGGATCGTGCTACAATAGCGGATTCATTTGAACCTGTAACTTCTTAATTTTTTGGAGTTTTTATGGCAATCGAGCGCACCCTGTCGATCATCAAGCCGGATGCGGTGGCAAAGAACGTGATCGGCCAGATCTACAGCCGTTTCGAAGGCGCCGGCCTGAAGATCGTCGCATCGCGCATGGCACACCTGTCGCGTGCTGACGCAGAGAAGTTCTACGCGGTTCACGCAGCGCGTCCGTTCTTCAAGGACCTCGTCGATTTCATGATCTCGGGCCCGGTGATGATCCAGGTTCTGGAAGGTGAAGGCGCGATCCTGAAGAACCGCGACCTGATGGGCGCAACGGATCCGAAGAAGGCAGAAAAGGGCACGATCCGCGCCGACTTCGCCGACAGCATCGACGCGAACGCCGTGCACGGCTCGGACGCTGCTGAAACGGCAGCGGTCGAAATCGCGTTCTTCTTCCCGGAAATGAACGTTTACTCGCGCTAAGCCCTGGCTGGCAGCAAGTAGGCAGGATTCAGCGCACGCGGCAAGGCAGCACATCATGACGAGCGAAACTTCCGTCAATCTTCTCGACTTCGATGCCGAGGGTCTTGTCGCGTACTGCGGCAGCCTCGGCGAGAAGCCGTTCCGCGCCAAGCAGTTGCAGCGCTGGATCCACCAGTACAACGCTGGCGACTTCGACGGCATGACCGATCTCGCGAAGTCCTTGAGAGAAAAACTCAAGGGCCGCGCGTCGATCGGCATGCCCGAGATCGCCAGCGATCACGTTTCCGCCGACGGCACGCGCAAGTGGCTGATCGACGTCGGAAACGGCAATGCGGTCGAAACCGTGTTCATCCCGGAAGAGACGCGCGGCACGCTGTGCGTGTCGTCGCAGGCCGGGTGTGCGGTCAACTGCCGCTTCTGTTCGACGGGCAAGCAGGGCTTTTCCCGCAATCTGTCGACAGCTGAAATCATCGGTCAGCTCCGGATGGCCGAATTTGCGTTGCGAGCGTCCCTGGGCCGCACGCCCGGCCCGAACGGCAAGGCCGAACGGGTCGTCACCAACGTGGTGATGATGGGCATGGGCGAGCCGCTGCTGAATTACAGCGCGGTCGTGCCGGCGATGCGGCTGATGCTCGACGACAACGCGTACGGCCTGTCGCGCCGCCGCGTCACGCTGTCGACGTCCGGCGTGGTGCCGATGATGGACCGCCTCGGCGCCGAGCTGCCGGTCGCGCTGGCCGTGTCGCTGCACGCGCCGAACGATCCGCTGCGCGACGAGCTGGTGCCGCTCAACAAGAAGTATCCGCTGCGCGAGCTGATGGCGGCTTGCCAGCGTTATCTGAAAGTCGCGCCGCGCGACTTCATCACTTTCGAATACTGCATGCTGGACGGCGTCAACGACACCGAAGCGCATGCACGCGAACTGCTGGCCGTCACACGCGACGTGCCGTGCAAGTTCAATCTGATCCCGTTCAATCCGTTTCCGGAATCGGGCCTCATCCGCTCGAAGCCGGAGCAGATCAAGCGCTTTGCACAGGTCCTCATCGACGCGGGTGTCGTCACGACCGTGCGCAAGACGCGCGGCGACGACATCGATGCCGCGTGCGGCCAGCTGGCCGGCGCAGTGAAGGACCGCACGCGCCTCGCGGAACGGACGGGCGCAGCAGGAAAAATCATCGAAGTTCGGGCGATTTGACAGGGATGCCTGGCCGGGGATGCCAGGGCCTTTGAGCGGTACAACACGCGAATAGCGATCGGTCGCGGCGCCTCGGCGTCGCGCATGGTATGGACAGTTGCGGGTGCCGGCCGGCGGGAACCGGCGGCGGCCGCCAGTGAAGAAGAATCGACGCGAGGACAAGGATGAGTGAGCCGCAGCCGTCTAACGGCGCAGAGACGAATGGCGCGAAGCCGGCACCGGCAGGGTTGGAATCGCTTGCGGCAGTCGGCAGCCGACTGGCGCAGCTTCGGGAGACGCGGGGTTGGACCGTCGACGACGTGTCGGCGCGACTCAAGGTCGCACCGCAGAAGCTGCGGGCACTCGAGGCCGGTGACATCAGCCATTTGCCCGGCGTGACGTTCGCGCTCGGGGTCGTGCGCAGCTACGCGAAGATGCTCGGCGTCGATCCGGAACCGTTCGCGCAGGCGTTGCGCCGTGAGCGCGGGGTGCCGGAAGTCGACCTGTCGATGCCTGCGTCGTCGGGCACGGATCTGCCGCGCGGTCGCGTGTCGATTCCGCTGGGCGGGTCGTCGCGGCATCACCCGTGGCTCTGGGGCACGGGGATCGTCGTCGTCGCGGTGGTTGCCGTACTGATGTGGCACACTGGCGGCGATTCGTCGGGCCTGCTCGCGCGCTTCAAGAGCGGCGATGCGGAGCATGCGTCGGCCGCGAGCGTGTCGGCGGCATCATCGTCATCAGTCGAAGGGGCGGCCTCGAACGGTGCATCCGCGGTAGTTGCGAATGAGGTTCCGGCCCCGGCTGCTGCGTCTGCAGCCCCGGCGCCGGCAGTTGCGTCGGCTGCTCCGGCGCCTGCGCCCGTGGCGCCGGTCGTGACGGCAGCCGCATCGCAGCCCGTCGTGGCAACGTCGGCGGCAAGCGCCGCCGCGCCGGCCCAGCCGGCGAGCGTCGCGGTGGCGGCAGGCCAGTCGATGATCGAACTGAAGGTCAAGCAGGACAGCTGGTTCAGCGTGCGCGACAAGAGCGGCAAGGAGCTGTTCTCCGGGCTGGTGCACGGCGGCGAGGCGAAGCAGGTCGCCGGCGACGGCCCGTTCAAGGTCACGATCGGCAACAAGGCGGGCCTCGACGCGATCGCGTTCGACGGAAAACCTGTCGATCCGGCAAAATATTCGGCAGCGCGGGGTAATGTGGCGCGGTTCACGTTGCCCTGACGTCAAGCGCCGTGGCGAAGGCCTGTCGTCGATATCGGCAGGCCGCGAGGGCACGGCGCTTTTTCAATTCATGCGCCGCGTCGCGGCGCATTCCGCGTAAATGGATCTATCGATGCAATCCGAAGCTCAATCCCCACGCAGCAGTCAGATTTGTTCAACCGAGCCGGTGTTCGGCGGGCACCAGCCGCGCCGCGTATCGCATGCGGTGGATGTCCGCTGGGGCGGGCAGCTCGTGACGATCGGCGGCGACGCGCCGGTGCGCGTGCAGTCGATGACGAATACCGACACGGCCGACGCGATCGGCACGGCAATCCAGATCAAGGAACTCGCGAACGCGGGCTCCGAACTGGTGCGCATCACGGTCAACACGCCCGAGGCCGCGGCCGCCGTGCCGGCGATCCGCGAGCAGCTCGACCGCATGGGCGTGACCGTGCCGCTCGTCGGCGATTTCCACTACAACGGCCACCTGCTGCTGCGTGACTACCCGGGCTGCGCCGAGTCGCTGTCGAAGTACCGGATCAACCCGGGCAACGTCGGCCAGGGTGCGAAGCGCGATACGCAGTTCGCGCAAATGATCGAGGCGGCGGCCAAGTACGACAAGCCGGTGCGGATCGGCGTGAACTGGGGCAGTCTCGACCAGGACCTGCTCGCGCGCATGATGGACGAGAACGGTGCGCGTTCGCAGCCGTGGGATGCGCAGAGCGTGATGTACGAGGCGCTGATCCAGTCGGCGATCGGCTCGGCCGAGCGTGCGGTCGAGCTGGGCCTCGGCCGCAACCGCATCATTCTGTCGTGCAAGGTCAGCGGCGTGCAGGACCTGATCGCCGTGTACCGCGAACTCAGCCGCCGCTGCGGCTTCGCGCTGCACCTCGGGCTGACCGAGGCCGGCATGGGCTCGAAGGGCATCGTCGCGTCGACGGCTGCACTCGGCGTGCTGCTGCAGGAAGGGATCGGCGACACGATCCGCATCTCGCTGACGCCGGAACCGGGCGCATCGCGCACGGGCGAAGTGATCGTCGGCCAGGAAATCCTGCAGACGATGGGCCTGCGCTCGTTCGCACCGATGGTGATCGCGTGCCCGGGCTGCGGCCGTACGACGAGCACGCTGTTCCAGGAGCTGGCGATGCAGATCCAGACCTACCTGCGCGAACAGATGCCGGTCTGGCGCAAGGCGTATCCGGGCGTCGAGAAAATGAACGTCGCGGTGATGGGCTGCATCGTCAACGGCCCGGGCGAATCGAAGCACGCGAACATCGGCATCAGCCTGCCGGGCTCGGGCGAGAACCCGGCCGCGCCTGTCTTCATCGACGGCGAGAAGGTCAAGACGCTGCGCGGCGAGCGGATCGCCGAGGAATTCCAGCAGATCGTCAGCGACTACGTCGAACGCAACTACGGCCGCGCTGAGGCCACGAACTAATTCGTCCACACACACGATGACTGAACAAAAACGCAAGATCGAGAAGCTCACCGGCGTCAAGGGCATGAACGACATCCTTCCGCAGGATGCCGGCCTTTGGGAGTTCTTCGAAGCCACGGTGAAATCGCTGCTGCGCGCCTACGGTTACCAGAACATCCGCACGCCGATCGTCGAGCACACGCAGCTCTTCACGCGCGGCATCGGTGAGGTCACCGACATCGTCGAAAAAGAGATGTACAGCTTCACCGACGCGCTGAACGGCGAAAACCTGACGATGCGCCCGGAAAATACCGCGGCCGTCGTGCGCGCGTCGATCGAGCACAACATGCTGTACGACGGCCCGAAGCGCCTGTGGTACATCGGCCCGATGTTCCGTCACGAGCGTCCGCAGCGCGGCCGCTATCGCCAGTTCCACCAGGTCGGCGTCGAGGCGCTCGGCTTCGCGGGTCCTGATGCGGACGCCGAGATCATCATGATGTGCCAGCGCCTGTGGGACGATCTCGGCCTGACCGGCATCAAGCTCGAGATCAACTCGCTCGGCCTTGCCGAAGAGCGTGCCGCGCATCGCGTCGAACTGATCAAGTACCTCGAGCAGTTTGCCGACGTGCTCGACGAGGATGCGAAGCGCCGCCTGTATACGAACCCGCTGCGCGTGCTCGACACGAAGAACCCCGCGCTGCAGGAAATCGCGCAGAACGCGCCGAAGCTGATCGACTTCCTCGGCGACGAATCGCGCGCGCACTTCGAAGGGCTGCAGCGCCTGCTGCTCGCGAACAACATTCCGTTCAAGATCAACCCGCGTCTCGTGCGTGGCCTGGACTACTACAACCTGACCGTGTTCGAGTGGGTCACCGACAAGCTCGGCGCGCAGGGCACGGTCGCCGCCGGCGGCCGCTACGATCCGCTGATCGAGCAGCTCGGCGGCAAGCCGACCGCCGCGTGCGGCTGGGCGATGGGCATCGAGCGGATCCTCGAGCTGCTGAAGGAAGAGGATCTTGCACCCGAGCAGGAAGGCGTCGACGTGTACGTCGTGCACCAGGGCGAGACCGCGCGTGAACAGGCGTTCATCGCGGCCGAGCGCCTGCGCGACACGGGCCTCGACGTGATCTTCCACTGCAGCGCCGACGGCGCGCCGGCGAGCTTCAAGTCGCAGATGAAACGGGCCGACGCAAGCGGCGCCGCGTTCGCGGTGATCTTCGGTGAAGAAGAGGTCGCAAACGGCACGGTGGGCGTGAAAGCGCTGCGCGGTGCGGGCGGAGACGGGGAAAAGAACGTTCAGCAGACCGTACCGGTCGAAGGCTTGACCGAATTCCTAATCAATGCGATGGTTGCATCCGCCGAAGACGGCGACGACTGATCGCGCTGGCATCCGCTCGACAAGAAAAGCCTGAACAGGAAGGAATCGCTCGCCGATGAGTTACCACGACGAACAAGAATCGATTGAAAGTGTCAAGGCGTGGTGGGCCCGCTGGGGCAACCTCACCACGTGGATCGTGCTCGCGGCGCTCGTCGTCGCGGCCGGTTTCAACGGCTGGAACTACTGGCAGCGCCGTCAGGCTGCCGAGGCGTCCGGGCTGTACGAACAGGTCCAGAAGGCCGCCGCCGCGAACGACAAGGCGACGATCGCTCGCGCGGCCGCCGACATGGAAGACAAGTTCGGCAGCACGCCGTATGCGCAGATGACTGCACTTTCCGCTGCGAAGACGCTGTACGCAGCCGGCGACTCGGCCGGTGCGAAGGCGCAGCTGCAATGGGCCGTCGATCACGCCAAGGATGACGAGTACAAGCAGATCGCGAAGCTGCGTCTCGCGTCGCTGCTGCTCGACGAGAAGGCGTACGATGCGGGCCTCGCGCTGCTGTCGGGTACGCCGGTCGATGCATTCAAGGGCCTCGTGGCCGATCGCCGCGGCGATCTGCTTGCCGCGCAAGGCAAGACCGACGATGCGCGCGCGGCGTACAAGCTCGCGCTCGACGGCCTGTCGAAGGACGACCAGTCTGCGCGTCAGCTCGTGCAGTTCAAGCTGGACGCGCTCGGCGGCTGAACCCCGGTACCCTCAACCTCTTAACTCTGCTTCGCTAACCGATGAATTTGCTGAAACGTTACGCTGTGCCCGTTGCCTGCGCGGCGGCTGTCCTCGCACTGGCGGCCTGCTCGTCGTCGAAGGACGCGCGCCGCGTGCCGACGCCGCTCACCGAGTTCAAGCCCGTGATGGACGTGCAACAGGTCTGGAAGGCGAGCGTCGGCAAGGGCGGGCGCTACCTGTTCTCGCCGGTGGCCGTGGGCGACGCCGTCTATGCAGCGGGCGAGAACGGTTCGGTCGAGAAGATCGACGCGAAGACGGGCCAGACGCTCTGGCGCGCGAAGGTCGGCTCCGACCTGTCGGCCGGTGTTGGCAGCGATGGCAACCTGACCGCGGTCGGCGCGCTGAAGGGCGGCGTGTTCGTGCTGGGCCCGGACGGCAAGCAACTGTGGAAGACCACCGTGCAGGGCGAGATCTTCTCGCCGCCGCTCGTCGGCAACGGCCTCGTGGTCGTCCGCACGATCGACGGCCAGGTGATCGCGTTCAATGCGCAGACGGGCGAGCAGAAGTGGAACTACCGCAACCGTGCGGTGCCGCTGAACCTGCGCGTGTCGGCCGGCATGACGTTCGCGGGTGACGCGGCAGTGCTGGCGGGCTTCCCCGGCGGCGGGCTGGTCGCGATCAACCTGCAGACGGGCGAGCCGTTCTGGCAGACGCCGGTATCGTTCCCGAAGGGCGTGACCGAGGTCGAGCGCATCAACGACGTCAGCGGTCCGCCGACGCTCGTGGGCGCGGAAGCCTGCGCGGTGACGTTCCAGGGGCAGCTTGGCTGCTTCGATGCGAACTCGGGCCGCCCGCTGTGGGAAAAGGCGTTCTCGAGCCGCAGCGGCCTCGCGCAGGACGATTCGGTGGTCGCCGGCGGCGACGACTGGTCGGTCGTGACCGCGTACGATGCTGCGTCGGGCAACCAGCTGTGGCGCAACGACAAGCTGAAGAGCCGTGACGTCGGCGTGCCGTATCTGCTCGGGCATGCGGTCGTGTTGGGCGACTACAAGGGCTTCGTGCACTTCCTGTCGCGTGAAGACGGCAGCTTCATCGCACGGATGAAGACCGACGGCAGCGCGATTACGGCGGCGCCGGTCCTCGCGGGCAATACGCTCGTCGTGCAGACGAAGGACGGCGGCCTGTACGGATTCCGTCCGCGCTGACGCGCAGGAAACATGCGCGGCCGCGGCGCGACGGGCTTGTCCCGTGCGCCGCGGCCGCGTGACTTGAAGGCGGCCGGTGCTCCCGGCCGCTCGGTATTTGAAAGGCAGTTCGAGACGAAAGACGATGGCGTGCAACGCGCGCCAGGCGCGCGCATCCGGCGCGGCGCGAATTCGTGATATTTTCATTCAGCGCAGCCGCCCGCAGCAGCGGGCCTCCCGCTGCTGCGCTTCACCGTAGAAAACACAGATGAAACCGGTCATTGCCCTCGTTGGGCGCCCCAATGTGGGGAAATCCACGCTGTTCAACCGGCTCACGCGCTCGCGCGATGCGCTGGTCGCCGACTTGCCGGGCCTGACGCGCGATCGCCATTACGGCGAAGGGCGTGTCGGCGAGCGGCCGTACCTGGTCGTCGACACGGGCGGCTTCGAGCCCGTCGCGAAGGACGGCATCCTGCACGAGATGGCACGCCAGACGCGGCAGGCCGTCGAGGAAGCCGACATCGTCGTGTTCATCGTCGACGGCCGCAACGGGCTCGCGCCGCAGGACAAGTCGATCGCCGACTACCTGCGCAAGACCGGCCGGCCGATCTTCCTCGTCGTCAACAAGGCCGAGGGGATGAAGTACACGGCGGTCGCGACGGACTTCTACGAGCTCGGGCTCGGCGATCCGCGCGCGATCTCGGCTGCGCACGGTGACGGCGTCACCGACATGATCAACGAGGCGCTGGATGTCGCATATGCGGACCGTCCGGAGGAAGAGGACGAGAACGATCCTTCGCGCGGCATCAAGATCGCGATCGTCGGCCGCCCGAACGTCGGCAAGTCGACGCTCGTGAACGCGCTGATCGGCGAGGATCGCGTGATCGCGTTCGACATGCCGGGCACGACGCGCGATTCGATCTACGTCGACTTCGAGCGTAACGGCAAGAAATACACGCTGATCGACACGGCCGGCCTGCGCCGCCGCGGCAAGGTGTTCGAGGCGATCGAGAAGTTCTCGGTCGTGAAGACGCTGCAGTCGATCTCCGACGCGAACGTGGTCATTCTTCTGCTGGATGCGCAGCAGGACATTTCCGACCAGGACGCACACATCGCCGGCTTCGTCGTCGAACAGGGCCGCGCGCTCGTGATCGGCGTCAACAAGTGGGACGGGCTCGACGAGCATGCGCGCGATCGCGCGAAAGCGGATTTGACCCGCAAGCTGAAATTCCTCGACTTCGCGAAATCGCACTTCATTTCGGCCACGAAGAAGACGGGCATCGGCACGCTGATGCGCTCGGTCGACGACGCGTACGCGGCGGCGATGGCGAAGCTGCCGACGCCGAAGCTCACGCGCGCGCTGATCGAGGCGGTCGAATTCCAGCAGCCGCGCCGTCGCGGCCCGGTGCGTCCGAAGCTGCGCTACGCGCACCAGGGCGGCCAGAATCCGCCGATCATCGTCATCCACGGTAACGCGCTCGACGCCGTGACGGAAACGTACAAGCGTTACCTGGAAAACCGGTTCCGCGAAACTTTCTCGCTGACAGGGACTCCATTGCGCATAGAGTTCCGTTCGTCGAACAATCCGTACGCGGACAAGAGCTGAAGACGTCTGTTACACGCGTCACGCAAGGGGTTGGCCGCAAGGCCTATGCCCCGGGCGGGCCAGGCAAAATCGGCTATAGTGTAGCGATTGGCGCCGGATCTCTTTTTCTTCGCCGCCAGTCCAGATCAACCTGCAAAAAAAGATGGAGTACGCCATGAGCAACAAAGGGCAATTGTTACAAGACCCGTTTTTGAACGCACTGCGCAAAGAGCACGTTCCCGTTTCGATCTACCTCGTCAACGGCATCAAGCTTCAAGGGAACATTGAATCGTTCGACCAGTACGTCGTGTTGCTCCGTAATACGGTGACCCAGATGGTGTACAAGCACGCCATCTCGACGGTCGTGCCGGCGCGCCCGGTGAATTTCCACCCGGACGCGGAAGCCTCGTCCTAACCTATCGCAGCGGCCGGCATCCGGTCGCCGCGAGCGACCGATGCCAGCCGCCTTATCTTGACACCTGAAAATTTGATCAACGCAGCGCTCGTCGGCATCGATTTCGGCAAGACCGATTTCGAAGCCAGTCTCGAAGAACTCAGTCTTCTCGCCTCCAGCGCGGGGGCCCGTCCCGCAGTCACCCTCACGGGTCGTCGCTCCAGTCCCGATGCCAAGATGTTCATCGGCAGCGGCAAAGCCGAAGAACTCCGGCTCGCCTGCGACGCGCACAACGTCGAAATCGTCATCTTCAACCACGCATTGGCGCCGGCCCAGCAACGTAATCTGGAGCAGGCACTTAACAGGCGCGTGGTCGATCGCACCAGCCTCATCCTCGACATCTTTGCCCAGCGTGCCCGCAGCCACGAAGGCAAGCTGCAGGTCGAGCTCGCGCAGCTTCAGTACCTGTCGACGCGGCTCATTCGCGCATGGACCCACCTTGAACGGCAGAAGGGTGGTATCGGCCTGCGCGGCCCCGGTGAAACCCAGCTCGAAACCGACCGCCGGCTGATCGGCGAACGCATCAAGATGCTGAAGTCGCGGCTCGACCGGCTGCGCCGGCAACATAGCACGCAACGCCGCCAGCGCGCGCGCAGCGGCACGATGTCGGTGTCGCTCGTCGGCTATACGAACGCGGGCAAGTCGACGCTGTTCAATGCGCTGACGAAAGCGCAGGCCTACGCGGCCGACCAGCTGTTCGCCACGCTCGATACGACGTCGCGGCGCGTGTACCTCGGCGACGAGGTCGGCCAGATCGTCGTGTCGGATACGGTCGGATTCATCCGCGAGTTGCCTCACCAGCTGGTCGCCGCATTCCGCGCGACCCTCGAGGAAACGATCCACGCGGATCTGCTGCTGCACGTGGTCGATGCGTCGAGCGCGGTCAGGCTTGAACAGATCGAGCAGGTCAATGGCGTGCTGCACGAGATCGGCGCGGACACGATCCGCCAGGTGCTGGTGTTCAACAAGATCGACGCCGTGCCTGAGCTGGCGGCCCGCGGCGACGCGGTCGAGCGGGACGAGTATGGTAATATTTCGCGCGTCTTTTTGAGCGCGCGCACCGGTCAGGGTCTTGACGCGTTGCGTGCCGCCATCGCCGAAATCGCCTCCGCGGAACACCTTTCCAGCGCGACGTTACCCAACGGCGCGCTCGACGGCGCCCCCGCTGAACCACACGAAGACCACACGATTTCCGAACACGGGCGCTAACCGGTCCCGGCCGGTTCGTCGGCGTCTAATCTGGTGAACAAACTCTGGTGAACGAATACAACGAGCGGAGTACCTGGCGGCGGATGCGCGCCTTGCTGTCGATCAACGATCCCCGCTGGGGACGCGGCGAAGGCAATGGCAAAGACGGATCCCGTCCCCGCCCGAACGAATCGAAGCGTCCGCAAGGCGGCGACGGCGATGGTCCGCCCGATCTCGACGAGATGTGGCGCAACTTCAACCGGCGCCTGAACGGCCTGTTCGGCGGCAAGGGCGGCAACGGCTTCCGTCCTGACAACGGGCGAGCCGCGCGCGTCGGCGTCGGCATCGTGATCGGCGTGCTGGTCGCGGTCTACGCGGGCAGCGGGCTGTTCGTCGTGCAGGAAGGGCAGACGGGCGTCGTGCTGCAGCTCGGCAAGCTGTCGGGCACGGTCGGCCAGGGTGTGCACTGGCGTGCGCCTTATCCGTTCGCGTCGCACGAGATCGTCGATACGTCGCAGGTCCGCTCGATCGAAATCGGCCGCAACAACGTCGTGCGTCTCGCGAACGTGAAGGAAGCGGCAATGCTGACGCGCGACGCCGATATCGTCGACGTGCGCTTCATCGTCCAGTACCGCATCCGTTCCGCGACCGATTACCTGTTCCGCAGTGTCGACCCCGAGCGCAGCGTCTCGCAGGCCGCCCAGGCCGCGGTACGTGCGATCGTCGGCACGCGCAGCGCGGCCGACGTGCTGAACCAGGATCGCGACGCGCTGCGCGAGCAGCTCTCCGCCGCGATCCAGCGCGATCTCGATCGCTACCAGTCGGGGCTCGAGGTGACGGCCGTCACGATGCAGAGTGTTGCGGCGCCCGAGCAGACGCAGGCCGCGTACGGTGAAGTCGCGAAGGCGCGTGATGAGCGCGAGGCCGCGAAGCGCGCCGCGCAAGCATATGCAAACGACCTGCTGCCGAAGGCGCAGGGCGATGCGGCGAAGCTCGTCGACGAAGCGAAGGCGTATGCCGATCGCGTGGTCACGGAAGCCGAAGGCGATGCCGATCGCTTCAAGCAGGTCTATGCGCAGTATTCGAAGGCGCCCGCGGTGATCCGCGAGCGGATGTATATCGAGACGATGCAGGAAATCTATTCGAATTCGACGAAGGTGTTCGTCGGCAACAAGGGCGGCAACAGCGTCGTGTATCTGCCGCTCGACAAGCTCGTCGAGCAGGGGCGACAAAACGCCGCGACGTCCACGGGCGCATCCGCACCCGACGCGGCGTCGGCACCGGCGGCTGCCGCACCGGCTGCAGCGGCGCCCGCGAGTGCGGCGTCGGCCGTGGCGGCGTCGGGCACCGACGTGCTGCGATCGCGCGAGGCGTTTCGCAGCCGGTCGCGCGAAGACGATCTGAAGTAACGGGGAGCGCAGAACATGAACCGAATCATTGCGCTCGTCGTCGCAATCGTGATCGTTGCCTTCGCGGCATCGTCGACCGTCCTTACCGTCGATCCGCGCCATGCGGCCGTGCTGTCGGGGCGCGATGGCGCGCAACCCGAACTGGCGGGCCCTGGCATCCATTTCAAATTGCCGCCGCCGCTGCAGACGGCCACGCTGATCGACACGCGCCTGCAATCGCTCGAGTCGTCGGATCCGCTGCAACTGGCAACGGAAGACAAGCGCGACCTGCTCGTCGCCTACGCGGTGAAGTACCGGATCAGCGATCCGATGAAGTATTTCACGACGACGGGCGGTGACCCGTCGGCAGCCGGCGATCGTCTCGCCGGCGCGCTGAAGAGCGCACTCGGTGACGCGTTCGGCAAGCGCGCGCTCGACGACGCGCTCGGCGGCCAGCGTGCGATCGCCGATGCGGCCCGCGACGAAGTGAAGGCGAAGGCATCCGGTTTCGGCGTCGACGTGGTCGACGTCCAGCTGACGCGCGTCGACTTGCCGGCCGCGCAGACCGATGCCGTCTATCAGCGGATGATCGGCGCGCTGCGCGATCAGGCGGCGCAGGTGCGTGCGCAAGGCGCGGCCGACGTCGAGCAGATCAAGGCGGATGCCGAACGCGAACAGCAGGCCGTGCTCGCGAACGCGTACAAATCCGCGCAGACGATCAAGGGCGAGGGCGACGCGAAGGCCGCGACGATTGCCGCCGACGCGTTCGGCCGCGATCCGCAGTTCTACCAGTTCTACGCGAGCCTGCAGGCTTACCGGAACACGTTCAAGCGCAACGACATCATCGTCGTCGATCCCGACAGCGAGTTCTTCCGCTTCATGCGCAGCCCGACGGGCGGTGCCGCACCGGCGGCGCCTGCTCCCCGCAAACACTGACCTTGGGGCGCCGCGTCGAGCGGCGCCGTCGCTCGCATGGACCTGGCTGGCTCGTTGTTGCTCGCAGTAGCGCTGATGCTGATCATCGAGGGGGCGTTCCCCTTCGTGTTTCCCGTCGCCTGGCGCGACACGTTTCGTAGAATAGCTGAGCGGCCGCCGCATCATATCCGGATCGGCGGGCTGATCGTGATGGTGCTCGGGCTCATACTGCTGCTGCTCGCGACCTGACCGCAGACTTGATCCGGACGGCTTATCCGCCGTTCGTCCCGCCCGAATTCAGAATTTCCGATTCATATCGCGGCGCGCGTGTCGCGCGCTGTTTCCCGTCGTAGGACCGTACCGATGTCGACCTGGTTACTTCCCGAGAATATCGCCGACGTACTGCCGTCGGAAGCGCGCAAGATCGAGGAGCTGCGCCGCAGGCTGCTCGACCGCTTCCGTTCGTATGGCTACGAAATGGTGATGCCGCCGCTGCTCGAGTATCTCGAATCGCTGCTGACGAGCGGCGGTGCAGACCTGCGCCTGCGCACCTTCAAGCTGGTCGACCAGCTGTCGGGTCGCACCCTCGGCCTGCGTGCGGACATCACGCCGCAGGTCGCACGGATCGACGCGCACCTGTTGAACCGCCAGGGCGTGACGCGCCTCTGCTATGCGGGCCACGTGATGCATACGCGTCCGCGCGGCCTGCACGCGACGCGCGAGCAGATCCAGATCGGCGCCGAAATCTACGGGCATGCCGGGCTGGAAGCCGACCTCGAGATTCAGCAACTGATGCTCGACGCGCTGCATCTCGCGGGCCTGTCGCGCATTCGTCTCGACCTCGGCCACGCGGGCGTGCTCGCGGCGCTGCTGGCGCGCGATGCGCAGGCCGCCGAGCGCGGCGAGTCGCTGTACGACGCGCTGTCGGGCAAGGACGTGCCGCTGCTGAACGAGCTCACCGACGATCTCGGTGCCGATACGCGCGCCGCGCTGCGCGCGCTGCCGCATCTCTATGGCGACGCAAGCGTGCTCGCCGAGGCACGCACACGCTTGCCGGTGCTGCCCGAAATCACGCGGGCGCTCGACGATCTGGCACAGCTCGCGGCACAGGCGAAAGGTGCCGAAGTGGCGATCGATCTCGGCGACCTGCGCGGCTATGCATATCACAGCGGCGCGATGTTCAGCGCCTACATCGACGGCGTGCCGAACGCGATCGCGCGGGGCGGTCGCTACGACCACGTCGGCCAGGCGTACGGCCGTGCCCGTCCCGCTACGGGCTTCTCGCTCGACCTGCGCGAGCTCGCGCGGATTTCGCCGGTCGAGGCGCGCGGCACCGCGATTCTCGCGCCGTGGGCGCAGGACGATGCGCTGAACGCGGCCGTCGCGGCGCTGCGCGATGCGGGCGAGGTCGTGATCCAGGCGCTGCCGGGCCACGATCATGTGCTCGACGAGTTCGCGTGCGACCGTTCGCTCGTCGAGCGCAACGGCGCATGGGTGGTCGAACCCCGATAAACAGGCGTTCGCGGGACGTGCTTCGGCGTGCATATCGTTGAAGCGAAACGGAAAAATTCGGAATCGCCCGCGAACATAGGTAGAATACGTTTTTAACCAGCTAACGAATCAACATGTCTGCCAGCGCAGTGAACGTGACTCCCGGGCGCAATGTCGTCGTCGTGGGAACGCAATGGGGTGATGAAGGCAAGGGCAAGATCGTCGACTGGCTGACGGACCACGCTCAGGGCGTCGTGCGTTTCCAGGGCGGTCACAACGCCGGCCACACCCTCATCATCGGCGGCAAGAAAACGATCTTGCGCCTCATTCCGTCGGGCATCATGCGTGAAGGCGTCGCCTGCTACATCGGCAACGGCGTCGTCCTGTCCCCCGAAGCACTGTTCAAGGAAATCGGCGAGCTGGAAGAAGCGGGCGTGAACGTGCGCGACCGCTTGTTCATTTCCGAAGCCACGACGCTGATCCTCCCGTACCACATCGCGATCGACCAGGCGCGCGAAGCGCGCAAGGGCGCGGGCAAGATCGGTACGACGGGCCGCGGCATCGGCCCCGCGTACGAAGACAAGGTCGGCCGCCGCGCGCTGCGCGTGCAGGACCTGTTCGACGCGAAGACCTTCGCTGACCGCCTGCGCGAAAACCTCGATTTCCACAACTTCGTGCTGACCCAGTACCTGGGCGGCGCGGCTGTCGATTTCCAGGCCACGCTCGACACGATGCTGGGCTATGCAGACCGCCTGAAGCCGATGGTGGCCGACGTGTCGCGCCGCCTGTACGACGCGAACAATGCGGGCCAGAACCTGCTGTTCGAAGGCGCACAAGGCACGCTGCTCGACATCGACCACGGCACCTATCCGTTCGTCACGTCGAGCAACTGCGTCGCAGGTGCGGCATCGGCTGGCGCGGGCGTGGGTCCGCAGAAGCTCAACTACATCCTCGGCATCACGAAGGCCTATTGCACGCGCGTCGGCTCGGGCCCGTTCCCGAGCGAACTGTACGATGCGGACAATCCGCAGCGTCAGGACCAGGTTGGCGTCACGCTCGCGAACGTCGGCAAGGAATTCGGTTCGGTCACCGGCCGTCCGCGCCGCACCGGCTGGCTCGACGCAGCCGCGCTGCGCCGCTCGATCCAGATCAACGGCGTGTCGGGCCTGTGCATGACGAAACTCGACGTGCTCGACGGCCTCGACGAAGTCAAGCTGTGCGTCGGCTACAAGATCGACGGCAAGGATGTGGACATCCTGCCGCGCGGCGCCGCTGACGTGGCCCGTTGCGAGCCGGTATACGAAACGTTTGCCGGCTGGAAGGAAAGCACGGTCGGCATCAAGACGTGGGAAGCACTGCCGGCGAACGCGCAGGCTTACCTGACCCGCGTCCAGGAAGTGGCTGGCGTGCCGGTCGACATGGTGTCGACGGGTCCGGACCGCGACGAAACGATCCTGCTCCGCCATCCGTTCAAGGTGTAATTTACAGATGACGCAGCAAATCACGATGACGGCGGCAGACTTGATGACCGATCCGCGCAACGACGACAAGAACCTGTGGGTAGGCTGGGACGAGTATCACCGTCTCATCGAGTTGCTCGCGCTCCAGGTGCATGCATCGGGCTGGAAGTTCGACCAGATCCTGTGCCTCGCGCGCGGCGGTCTGCGCGTCGGCGATCAACTGTCGCGTATCTACGATGTGCCGCTCGCGATCCTCGCGACGAGTTCGTACCGCGAAGCGGCCGGCACGGAGCAGGGCGACCTCGACATCGCGCAGTACATCACGATGACGCGCGGCAACCTGGCGGGCAACGTGCTGCTGGTCGACGATCTCGTCGATTCGGGCGTGACGCTTGCGCGCGTGCAGGAGCACCTGAAGGAGCGCTATCCGTCGGTGACGGCCGTGCGCTCGGCCGTGCTCTGGTACAAGGGTTGCTCGAAGGTCAAGCCCGACTATCACACGCAGTTCCTGCCGACGAATCCGTGGATTCATCAGCCGTTCGAGGAGTGGGACACGGTTCGCCCGCACAACCTCGAGGCGTGGATCAAGCGCGGTCGCGCGCAGCGCGACGGCTCGGGCGCATAAGCGGCCGGCCAATCGAAGGAAAGCCTTGTACGGCGCCGCTTGCGGCGCCGTTTTTCATTGGGGCGCCATCCTTGCCGGCACTGCGCGAACCGTGGATCCGGTAGGCAGGCGCCGCTGCCCCGGCTATGATTGGCAGCCCTGCCACAGCTCGCGCCGGATTGCATGCGCAGCGTGGATCACGTGGTGACAAGGCAACAGAGCAGGGCGGCGTTTCACGGGGGCGCGAGTAGAATAGCGCTCGTTTTGTCCGACCCGGACCCGATTATTACGCTTCATATGAACGACACGATCCACGCGACCGACGCAGCACACGCGCCGCATTCGACGCAACAACACTCGATGCGGGCGCTAGCGATAGCAGCCATCGGCGTCGTGTTCGGCGACATCGGCACCAGCCCGCTGTATTCGCTCAAGGAGGCGTTCAGCCCCGCACACGGCATTCCGCTCACCGAAGGATCGATTCTCGGCGTGATCTCGCTGCTGTTCTGGGCAATCATCCTGGTGGTCGGCATCAAGTACCTGCTGTTCGTGATGCGCGCGGACAACAACGGCGAAGGCGGCGTGCTCGCGCTGATGGCGCTGTCGTTGCGGCCGCTCGACTCGAAGACCCGCGTCGCGGGCGCGCTGATGGCGCTCGGGATCTTCGGCGCGTGCATGTTCTACGGGGACGCGGTGATCACGCCGGCGATCTCGGTGATGTCGGCGGTCGAAGGTCTCGAAATCGCGACGCCACACCTGTCCCATCTCGTGCTGCCGATCACGATCGTGATCCTGATCGCGCTGTTCTGGATCCAGCGTCACGGGACCGCGCTGGTCGGCAAGCTGTTCGGCCCGATCATGGTGCTGTGGTTCGTCGTGATCGCGGCACTCGGCGTGTACCACATCGTGCGCGTGCCGGGCATCATGGCCGCCATCAACCCGTATTACGCGGCGTCGTTCATGGCCGATCACCTGCTGCAGGCGTACGTCGTGCTCGGCTCGGTCGTGCTGGTGCTGACCGGTGCGGAAGCGCTCTACGCGGACATGGGCCACTTCGGCGCGAAGCCGATCCGCATCGCCGCCTACGGGCTCGTGATGCCGTCGCTCGTGCTGAACTACTTCGGCCAGGGCGCGCTGCTGATCCAGAACCCGAAGGCGATCGAGAACCCGTTCTTCCTGCTGGCACCCGAATGGGGGCTGCTGCCGCTCGTCGTGCTGTCGACGGTCGCGACCGTGATCGCGTCGCAGGCGGTGATCTCGGGTGCGTATTCGCTGACGTCGCAGGCCATCCAGCTCGGCTACGTGCCGCGCATGAAGGTGCTGCACACGTCGGAACTCGCGATCGGCCAGATCTACGTGCCGGTCGTGAACTGGCTGCTGCTGTTCGTGATCCTCTGCATCGTCATCGGCTTCAAGAGCTCCGACAACCTCGCGGCCGCGTACGGTATCGCGGTGACGGCGACGATGGTGATCACGACCGTGCTCGCCGCGGTCGTGATGGTGAAGGTGTGGAACTGGAACCGGCTGCTGGTCGGCGCGATCATCGCGGTGTTTCTCGCAGTCGACCTCGGCTTCTTCGGCGCGAACCTGCTGAAGGTCGCGCAGGGCGGCTGGTTGCCGCTCGGCATCGGCGCGCTGCTGTTCTTCCTGCTGATGACCTGGTACAAGGGGCGTCACATCGTCAAGGAGCGCACGGCGGCCGACGGTATCCCGCTCGAACCGTTCCTGCAGGGGCTGCTCGCGCATCCGCCGCATCGCGTGTCGGGTACCGCGATCTACCTGACCGGCAACGACAAGCTCGTGCCCGTTAGCCTGCTGCACAACCTGAAGCACAACAAGGTGCTGCACGAGCGCACCATTTTCCTCACGTTCGTCACGCGCGACTTTCCTTACGTGCGCGACGACAAGCGTCAGTCCTCGCGTGATGCGGGCGGCGGGCTGTATATCGTCAAGGCCGAGTACGGCTTCAACGAGACGCCGGACGTGAAGGCCGTGCTCGAGGAATTCGGCCGCACGCACGACATGACGTTCGAGCTGATGGATACGTCGTTCTTCCTCGCGCGCGAAACGGTCGTGCCGACGCATCTGCCCGGGATGTCGATCTGGCGCGAGCGCGTGTTTGCCTGGATGCACCAGAATGCCGCGAAGCCGACCGACTTCTTCTCGATCCCCGCAAACCGCGTGGTCGAGCTCGGGACGAAGATCGAAATCTGACGCAAGGTGTGGCGCGCGGGCCGTCGGGCCGCGCGCCGTGTTTGCCGAAGTCGTAAAAAAGCCCGCCTTTCGGCGGGCTTTTTTTCTGTCGCGCAGTGGCTTGCGGGTGCTCAGCGCTTCAGCTTCGCGAATGCCGCGGCCATCGCGCCTGCCGGTTCCGGCTCGCGCGAACGCTGCTGCGGGCGGGCCGCGCCGCGCGCAGCGTTGCCGCGATCCTGGCCGCCGCGCGACGACATGCCGGGCGCCGCCGCGTCGTCGTCGAGGCGCATCGTCAGCGCAATGCGCTGGCGCTTCACGTCGACGTCAATCACCTTCACCTTGACGACCTGGCCGGCCTTCACGACTTCGTGCGGGTCCTTGATGAACTTGGTCGACATCGCGGATACGTGGACGAGGCCGTCCTGGTGGACGCCGATGTCCACGAACGCACCGAACGCGGCGACGTTCGTCACGACGCCTTCGAGCGTCATGCCGGGCACGAGATCCGACACCTTTTCGACGCCTTCGCGGAACGTCGCGGTCTTGAATTCGGGGCGCGGATCGCGGCCCGGCTTCTCCAGTTCGGACAGGATGTCGCGCACGGTCGGCAGGCCGAAACGTTCGTCAACAAATTCCGTCGGGGACAGGCCCGACAGCGCTTCGCGGTTGCCGAGCACGTCGTCGATGCGCTTGCTGATCTTCGCGAGCATCCGCTCGACGACCGGATACGCTTCCGGGTGCACCGACGAGCGGTCGAGCGGATTCTCACCGCCGTTGATGCGCAGGAAGCCCGCGGCCTGCTCGAAGGTCTTGTCGCCGAGGCGCGGCACCTTGCGCAGGTGCTCGCGCGACGGGAACGGGCCGTTCGCATCGCGGTAGTCGACGATGTTGCGCGCGAGCGTCGCGTTCAGGCCCGATACGCGGGCGAGCAGCGGGGCCGACGCGGTGTTCGCGTCGACACCGACCGCGTTCACGCAGTCCTCGACGACCGCGTCGAGCGAGCGGGCGAGTTCGCGCTGGTTCACGTCATGCTGGTACTGGCCGACGCCGATGGCCTTCGGCTCGATCTTCACGAGCTCGGCGAGCGGATCCTGCAGGCGGCGTGCAATCGAGACGGCGCCGCGCAGCGACACGTCGAGCTCCGGGAATTCCTTCGCGGCCAGCTCGGATGCCGAATAGACCGAAGCGCCGGCTTCCGACACGACGATCTTCTGCAGGCGCAGCTCCGGGTGTTTCGCGATCAGTTCGCCCGCGAGCTTGTCGGTTTCACGTGACGCCGTGCCGTTGCCGATGCTGATCAGCTCGGCCTGCGTCTGCGCGGCGATGCGTGCGAGTTTCGCGATCGAGCCATCCCAGTCGCGGCGCGGCTCGTGCGGGTAGATCGTGTCGGTCGCGAGCACCTTGCCGGTGCGGTCGACGACTGCAACCTTCACGCCCGTGCGCAGGCCGGGGTCGAGACCGATCACGGCCTTCGGGCCGGCCGGCGCGGCCAGCAGCAGGTCGTTCAGGTTGCGCGCGAACACGCGGATCGCTTCCGTTTCGGCCGTTTCGCGCAATTGCGTGAGCAGCTCGTTCTCGATGTGCGGCTGCACCTTCACGCGCCAGCACCAGCGGCATACGTCGGACAGCCACTTGTCGGCCGGGCGGTTCTGGTTCGCGATGCCGAAATGGCGCGCGATCATCGCCTCGCCGGGATGCGGCACCTGCGCGTCGAGTTCTTCGCCGAGGCCGAGCTTGACCGTCAGCACGCCCGCGTTGCGGCCGCGGAACAGCGCGAGGGCGCGGTGCGACGGCACGGTCTTGATCGTTTCCGCGTAGTCGTAATAGTCGCGGAATTTCTCGCCTTCCTCGTTTTCCTTGCCCTCGACGACGGCCGACGACACGACACCCTGGTTGTGCAGGTAGTCGCGCAGCTTGCCGAGCAGCTCCGCCGTCTCGCCGAACTGTTCGGACAGGATGTCGCGCGCGCCGTCGAGCGCGGCCTTGATGTCGGCTACACCCTTGTCGGCGTCGACGTAGGCGGCTGCCTCGGCCTGCGGGTCGAGCAGCGGGTTCGCGAGGAGCGCCTGGGCGAGCGGCTCGAGGCCGGCTTCGCGGGCGATCTGCGCACGCGTGCGACGCTTCGGCTTGTACGGCAGATAAAGGTCTTCGAGCACCTGCTTGCTGTCGGCCGCGTCGATCGCGGCGCGCAGTTCGTCGGTCAGCTTGCCCTGTTCGTCGATGCTCGACAGGATCGACGCACGGCGATCCTCGAGTTCGCGCAGATACAGGAGGCGTTCCTCGAGCTGGCGCAACTGCGTGTCGTCCAGGTTGCCGGTCACTTCCTTGCGGTACCGGGCAATGAACGGAACGGTCGAGCCTTCGTCGAGGAGTTGCACGGCCGCCGCGACCTGGCGCGGCTGGACGGACAGTTCGGTGGCGATGCGCTGTACGATCTTGAGTGCTACGGTTTCCGTCATGTCGTGGATGATCTGCCTGCTGAAATCGCGGCGGGGGCCGGCAGGCCCGAAGCGGCGGGCTGCGTGGCGGGCCCGACGGGCCGGATGCCGCGGGTGAGTGAAGCGGGGCATTTTGCCATAAATGGCGGAGCGCCCAGCCGGGGGTGATAGAATTTGACACATGTCCCGCAGCTTTCCTACGACGTTGCCAACTTCCCGAATTTCTCTCGTCGCGCTCGGCGCAGCGCTCGCCGCGGCTTTGTCTGCCGGGCCTTCCGGCGCGTTCGCGCAAGCTTCGGACGCAACCGCGCCGGCCGCCGCCGCGGCGGCGCCCGTGACGGCCACGGCCGCACCGGATTTCGACGCCCGTCAAAAAGTGCTCAATCAACGCTCCGCAGAAAACGATTATCGTTATGCGGTGGCCGAGCACGATTGCTACAGCAAGTTCTTCGTCAATCACTGTCTCGGCAAGGCGCGTGAAAAGATGCGCGACGAGCGGGCGAGCATCCGCCAGGAGCAGCTCGCACTCAACGACGAGCAGCGGGCGGTGCGTGCGCAGCAGCGCGACCAGCAGCAGGCGCTGAAGGCGGCGCAGAACGCGGCGGAAGCACCGCAGCGCGCGGCGAACGATGCGGCAAACGCGGCTGCGTTCCGCGACAAGCAGGAGCAGAATGCGCTGAAGCAGGCGCAGCGTGGCGCGGAAGGGCCGCAGCGCGCGGCGAACAAGCAGGCATACGACCAGAAGCAGGGCGACTTCCAGCGCAAGCTCGACCAGGCGCACCAGCAGGCCGCGCAGAAGGCGCAGGAGCGGGCGGACAACGCCGCGCGCTACGAGCAGAAGCAGAAGGAAGCCGTGCAGCACAAGGCCGATGTCGAGCAGCGTCAGAAGGAAGCGGCCGAGAAGGCGCAGCAGAAGCAACAGCAGGGGCAGTAACGTGTTGGATTGATCGAGATCAGTCTCGGGCGCGCTGGCACGCCAGTCGGCGCGCTGCTTCGATGAGGAGGCAAGTATGCAAAACCGTCACACGGAACAGCAGCAGGAATTGCACAACCGTTTGGCTGCATTGCAGGAGCAGCACCAGCAGCTCGCTCGGGAGATCGAGCTGAAGGAAGGGCACTCCGACATCGACGACATCACGCTGCACCGGCTGAAGAAGGAAAAGCTGGCGGCCAAGGACAAAATCATTTTGCTGCAATCGCAGCTGGAACCGGATAAGCGCGCCTGAGCGCGGCCTGGCAAGCGCCGGCGCCGCCCGGGCGCTGGACACAGGAACGCTTGCCTTGAATTCACCGCTTGAAGCCACCCCCGATGCCCGGCGCGACGTGTCGCCCGCCGGGCGCGCTCGTGCGCCCGAAGGCACCTTTGAGCTGAGCCGCAAGCGCGTCGACGAACTCGACACGATCTTCGGCGAAGGCGGATTGCTGGCGCGTGCGCTCGACGGCTACCGGCCGCGACAGTCGCAGATCGAGATGGCGCGCGCCGTCGCGTCCGCGATGGAGGCGTCCGCGCGCCGGATGCCCGAACCCGAGATCTTCGAAACCCGCAAGCGGCCGGCACGTCGCCTCGGCGACGGCGACAAGGCGGCCGAAACGGGCGCGGACGCCGCCGCGGCAGCCGAAGTCGACGGCGATGCCGGCGACAACACGCTGATCGTCGAGGCCGGCACGGGTACCGGCAAGACCTATGCGTACCTCGTGCCTGCGATGCTGTGGGGCGGCAAGGTGATCGTGTCGACCGGCACGAAACACCTGCAGGACCAATTGTTCGCGCGCGACATCCCGACCGTGCGCAACGCGCTGGCGGTGCCGGTGTCGGTCGCGATGCTGAAGGGCCGGGCCAACTACCTGTGCCACTACTACCTGCAACGCACGGCCGACAACGGCCGGTTGCCGTCGCGGCAGGATACGGCCTATCTGCAGGAAATCGTCCGCTTCGCGAAGATCACGAAGAGCGGCGACAAGGCCGAGCTCGCGAGCGTGCCGGAAACGGCACCCGTGTGGTCGATGGTCACGTCGACGCGCGACAACTGCCTCGGCCAGGAATGCCCGCATTACAAGGAATGCTTCGTGATGCAGGCGCGGCGCGAGGCGCAGCAGGCCGACGTCGTCGTCGTCAACCACCACCTGTTCTTCGCGGACATCATGCTGCGCGATACGGGGATGGCCGAGCTGCTGCCGAACGCGAACACGGTCATCTTCGACGAAGCGCACCAGTTGCCGGAAACGGCGACGCTGTTCTTCGGCGAAACGCTGTCGACGACGCAGATCCTCGAGCTCGCCCGCGACACGGTGGCGGAAGGCCTGAGCCATGCACGCGACGCGGTCGAGTGGGTGAAGCTCGGCGGCGATCTCGAGCGCGCGGCGCGCGACTTGCGCCTGGCGTTCGCGAACGACCAGATCGTCCGCATGTCGCTCGCCCAGCTCGGCGACGATCACCCGATGTTCGGTGCGCTCGACGCGCTCGAGGCTGCGCTCGACGCGCTGGCGTCGGCGCTTGCCAGCCAGGCCGAACGGGCGGAATCGCTCGGCGCGTGCCTGCGGCGCGCACGCGAGCTGCAGGACCTGCTGGCCGGCTGGGTCGCACCCGGCGCGACGGAAGCGGCGGCGAAGGCCGACGCAACGGCGGCCGGCGACAAGGCGGCATCCGACGGCGATCCGAACGAGAAGGTGCGCTGGGTCGAAGTGTTCGCGCATACGGTCCAGCTGCACGAAACGCCGCTGTCGGTCGCGCCGATCTTTGCCAAGCAGCGCGCGGGCGTGCCGCGTGCCTGGGTGTTCACGTCGGCCACGCTGTCGGTGCGCGGTGACTTCACGCACTATGCGGCGCAAATGGGCCTCAGCTCGCGTCGCTCGATGACGCTCGCGAGCCCGTTCGACTACCAGTCGCAAGGGCTGCTGTACGTGCCGCGCAACCTGCCGCAACCGTCTTCGCCGGCGTTTACCGATGCCGTCTTCGACGCCGCGTTGCCGGCGATCGAGGCGTCCGGTGGCGGCGTGTTCATGCTGTGCACGACGCTGCGCGCGGTCGACCGGATCGCGTCGAAGCTGCGCGACGTGATCGAATCGCGCGGCTGGAACATGCCGCTTCTCGTGCAGGGCGATGCAAGCCGCACTGAACTGCTCGACCGTTTCCGTGCGTATGGCAACGCGATCCTGGTCGGCAGCCAGAGTTTCTGGGAAGGCGTCGACGTGCGCGGTGACGCGCTGTCGCTCGTCGTGATCGACAAGCTGCCGTTCGCGCCGCCGGACGATCCGGTGCTGGCCGCGCGGCTCGACGCGCTGACGAAGAAGGGGCTGAGCCCGTTCGCCGTGCACCAGTTGCCGCAGGCCGTGATCACGCTGAAGCAGGGCGCGGGCCGGCTGATTCGCGCGGAGACGGATCGCGGTGTGCTGATGATCTGCGACACGCGGCTCGTCGACAAGCCCTACGGACGCCGGATCTGGCAAAGCCTGCCGCCGTTCAAGCGGACCCGCGAGATCGCGGTCGTCCAGGACTTCTTCGACGAGCACCGTTCGGCAAAGCGCACGTGACGGTGCGTGCGGCGATCGTCGCGCGATTGCACCGGCGCCGCCTGAATGCGGCGCCAATAAAAAAACCCGGCTCGATGGCCGGGTTTTTTGTTCGTGCAGCGTGTGCTGCACGCTGCTTGCGTCAGAACTGCCACCACGACTTCTTCGCGCCGGGGCGCGAGTGGCCCGTGACGTACGGGCTGTCGGGGAACGTGCCGGCGAGCACGCGCTTCGTGTCCTCGGCGAGTTCCGGCTGGTTCAGCTTGCCGTACGACAGGATCATGATGTGCAGTGCGTCCTCGATCGCCGGCGCGCCCTTGTAGTCCTTGATCGCGAGCTGCGCACGGTTGATGGCCGCCACGTAGGCGCCGCGCCGGTAGTAGTAGTCGGCCGCGTGCACTTCGTGCGATGCGAGCGCGTTGACGATGTAGCGCATCCGCGCGGCGGCGTCGGGCGCGTACTTGCTCTTCGGGAAGCGGTCGACGACGACCTTGAACGCATCGTACGATTCGCGCAGTGCCTGCGGATCGCGCTCGCTCATGTCCTGGCCGGAGAAGCGGCCGAACAGCCCGAGATCGTCGTTGAAGTGGATCATCCCCTTCAGGTAGTACGCGTACGGGATATCCGGATGATCGGGGTGGAGCTGGATGAAGCGATCGACGGCCTGGTCGGCGGCGGCCGCTTCGTTATCCTTCCAGTTGCAGTATGCAACGTTGATCTGCGCCTGCTGCGCGAAATGGCCGAACGGATCGCGACCTTGCAGCGATTCGAAATATTTCGCGCACTTGCCCCAGTCGCCGCCGGACAGTGCGTCCTGGGCCTCTGAGTATAATTTGTTGTTCGACCAGGTAGCCGTCTCGTCCTGCTTCTGCGGCAAGCCGTGGCAGCCGGCGATGAGGGCCGCGGCCGCTACCGCCGCAGCCCGGGCGGCGACGGTTCTGGCCGTGCGTTTGGTCGAATTCATCATGCTCGCATGTCCTAGCTTCAAGTCTCGGTGACCCAGTCTAAATGACCCGTTCAAGTTCGCAGAATGCCCAGCCGGGCACACCAAATCGCGAAGATTATAGCCCAAGCGATCGGCCCGCCGACGCCGCCTCGGGGGATTCCCTCGATGACGATCTGACCGGCGACGCAATGCAGCCGCCCGTCGTGCCGTCCGCGGCGGTCGATGAAGCGCCGCGCGTCGTCGAAGTGCCGCTGTCGCTTGCGGGCGAACGCCTCGACAAGGCGCTTGCCCAACTGTTCCCCGAATTCTCGCGCAGCCGGCTGCAGAGCTGGATCGAGGCGCAGCGCGTGCTCGTCGACGGCGCGCCGGCGAAGATCCGCCAGCCGGTGCCGCTCGGCGCGAAGATCGAACTCGTGCCCGACCTGCTCCCCGAGCAGCTCGCCTTTACGCCGGAGCCGGTGCCGCTCGACGTGATCTACGAGGACGACGCGCTCGTCGTCATCAACAAGCCGGCCGGCCTCGTCGTGCATCCGGCCGCCGGCAACTGGAGCGGCACGATCCTCAACGGGCTGCTGCATCGCTACGGCGACGCGGCGGCCGGCCTGCCGCGCGCAGGGATCGTCCACCGGCTCGACAAGGAAACGTCGGGCCTGATGGTGGTGGCGCGCACGCTGGCCGCGCAGACGGATCTCGTGCGCCAGTTGCAGGCCCGCACGGTGAAGCGCCGCTATTTCGCGCTCGTGTGGGGCACGATGCCCGAGGAAGGCACGATCGACGCACCGATCGGCCGCGATCCGCGCGAACGCACGCGCATGGCCGTCGTCACGGGGGCATCGGGCAAGCCCGCGCGCACGCATTTCCGCACGGTTGACACATGCCTGTGGCAACGTCAGCCGGTTTCGGCGATCCAGTGCGATCTCGAGACCGGTCGCACGCACCAGATCCGCGTGCACTGCGCGCACGCCGGGCATCCGCTGCTCGGCGATCCCGTGTACGGGCGTGCGCGCGGCAAGCGCTCGGTCACGCCGCTGCCGGACGGGTTCGCGCGTCAGGCGCTGCATGCATGGCGGCTCGGGCTCGTGCATCCGGTCACGGGCAAGGCGATGCAATGGCGCTGCCCGCTGCCGGACGACATGAACGCACTCGTCGCGGCGCTCGGCTTCGGGCAGGGCGACGAGGAATTCGACGACGATGACGGTGTCTACGACGATGACGATTTCGGCGGCGAGTATCACGATGACGAGCCGTACCTGGACGATGAGGAGGAGTGAGTGCCGATGACGAACCTGGCGCCGTTGACGTGGCAGGACTGCGTGCAGCCCGACTGGCAGGTGTCGCCGCGCGTGCGCGCGCTGATCACGACGCGTGACGGTGGCGTGAGCGAAGGCCCGTACGGGCGCTGGCAGCGCGGCGACGCGCTGCCGGGCGGGATGAATCTCGGCCTGCATACCGGTGACGACCCGGCCCATGTGGCGGGGAATCGCGCACGCTTGCTGGCGCTGGCGGGCCAGTCGAGCGCTGCGTGGCTCGAGCAGGTTCACGGCGCGCAGATCGTGCGCGCGGACGAGGTGATCGCGGCGGCGCCGATGGCGTCGGCGCCCGTGCAGGCCGACGCGAGCGTCACCGACCGCGCGGGTGCCGTCTGCGTCGTGATGGTCGCGGATTGCCTGCCCGTGCTGCTGTGCGACACGCAGGGTCGTGCGGTCGGCGCCGCCCATGCGGGCTGGCGCGGGCTGGCGGCCGGCGTCGTCGAGCAGACCGCGGCGCGTGTCGCGGCACTCGCGGGCGGTGCGACGGACGCGCTTCACGCGTACCTCGGGCCGGCGATCGGCCCGCAGGCGTTCGAGGTGGGCGCCGACGTGCGTGACGCGTTTCTCGACACGGCCCCGCAGTCGGAGCATGATGAAACCCGGCTTGCGTTCGTCGCGATCGATGGCGCGCCGGGCAAATTTCTCGCCAATCTCTATGCGCTTGCGCGCCTGCGTCTCGCGCGTGCGGGCGTTGTGCACGTGAGCGGCGGGACGGCTTGCACGGTCACCGAACAGGCACGCTTCTATTCGTACCGGCGCGATCGCGTGACGGGCCGCATGGCAGCAGCGATCTGGCTGGCCGATTGACGGAATGCGCATGCGCGTGGAGTTTATTGCGCCGCAAAATCGGGTTATCTCGATATTTCGGCCGCGATGCCGCGCTGCATGCGCGATTGAATGGAAAATCCCGAAGTCAAGTCAACCAAAATGTTTTATGTTTCGCCGGAACCCTTGTCCCGTCTGTTGTGCGAGGATTATCTCCGTACGGAAATGTTCAGTGGTTTGACATGGCGCTTCACATGGGGAAAACGATAATGATAAAAATACCGCACTGCGGCAGAATCTGGAGACGCCTCTCCAGAGCATGACGGCCCGGCTCGCAGCCGGCATGCCGCGCGCGAGCAGGATTTCACGATAGACGCTCACGAATCACCGGTAAGGCAGGTAATGACAGCATCGAAAAAATCGTCGACGTCCGCTCAGGCGGGCACTTCCCCGGGCAGCATTGGTTTCGATCCGGCCGCCCAGCCGATGCAGCAGATGTTCGAGTCGTGGTTGAACGCGTGGCGCGGTTTTGCAGATCCGGCACGCGCCGCGACTGCGTCGGCCACCGTGAATCCGTTCGCGACATTCCAGTTTCCGACATCGTTCCCGTTCCAGATGCCGTCGATGCCCGATTTCGGCGCGATGGCGTCGCCGTTCGCCGGATTGAAGCTGCCGGCCGCCGCGATTCCGCCCGAGCGGCTGCAGGCGTTGCAGGCCGACTACGCGCGCGATTGCATGGCGCTGATGCAGCAGGCCGCCGCGGCGAAGCTGGAGTCGCCCGAACTGAAGGACCGCCGTTTCAGCGGCGATGCGTGGAAGGCGTCGCCGGCGCATGCGTTCGCGGCGGCCTGGTATCTGCTCAACGCGCGCTATCTGCAGGAACTGGCCGACGCGCTGCAGACCGATCCGAAGACGCGCGAGCGCATTCGTTTCACGGTCCAGCAATGGACGGCAGCCGCCGCGCCGAGCAACTTCCTCGCACTCAATCCCGACGCACAGAAATCGATCCTCGAAACGCAGGGCGAAAGCCTGCGGCAAGGGATGATGAACCTGCTCGGCGACATGCAGCGCGGCAAGATTTCGCAGACCGACGAATCGCAGTTCGTGGTCGGCAAGAATCTCGGGTGTACTGAAGGCGCGGTCGTCTACGAGAACGACCTGATCCAGCTGATCCAGTACACGCCGAAGACGGACAAGGTGTTCGAGCGGCCGCTGCTGATCGTGCCGCCTTGCATCAACAAGTTCTACATCCTCGACCTGCAGCCCGAGAACTCGCTCGTCGCGCATGCGCTGTCGAACGGCCATCAGGTGTTCCTCGTGTCGTGGCGCAACGCGGACGCATCGGTCGCGCACAAGACGTGGGACGACTACATGAATGAAGGGCTGCTCGCGGCGATCGACGCCGTGCAGCAGGTCAGCGGCCGGGAGCAGATCAACACGCTCGGCTTCTGCGTCGGCGGCACGATGCTCGCGACCGCGCTCGCGGTGCTTGCCGCGCGCGGCGAACATCCGGCCGCGTCGATGACGCTGCTCACCGCGATGCTCGACTTCACCGATACCGGCATTCTCGACGTGTTCGTCGACGAGGCGCACGTGCAGATGCGCGAGCAGACCATCGGCGGCAAGAACGGCGCGCAGCCGGGGCTGATGCGCGGTGTCGAATTCGCGAACACGTTCTCGTTCCTGCGGCCGAACGACCTCGTGTGGAACTACGTCGTCGACAACTACCTGAAGGGCCGCACGCCGGCGCCGTTCGACCTGCTGTACTGGAACAGCGATTCGACCAGCCTGCCGGGCCCGATGTACGCGTGGTACCTGCGCAATACCTATCTCGAGAACAAGCTGCGCGAACCGGGCGCGCTGACCGTGTGCGGCGAGTCGGTGGACCTGACGCTGATCGACGTGCCGACCTTCATCTACGGTTCGCGCGAGGATCACATCGTGCCGTGGCAGACGGCCTATGCGTCGACGTCGATCCTGTCGGGCCCGCTGAAGTTCGTGCTCGGCGCGTCGGGGCACATCGCGGGCGTGATCAATCCGCCGGCGAAGAAGAAGCGCAGCTACTGGGTCAACGACAGTGACCTGCCCGAATCGGCGGACGACTGGTTCGCCGGTGCAACCGAGCATCCGGGAAGCTGGTGGACGACCTGGGTCGAATGGCTCGACCAGTACGGCGGCCGCAAGGTGGAGCCGCCCGCCCAGCCCGGTACCGCGCAGTTCCCGGTGATCGAGCCGGCGCCGGGCCGCTACGTATTGCAGCGCGATTGACGAAAACCGGACAGCGGCGCAGGCTGTCCGGTGCACCGCAGTTTTTTTAACAGGGCCGGTAGCGATGCGCCGTGTCGTGCGGGCCTGGAGGAAAGGGAAATGACGGACGTAGTGATCGTATCGGCCGCGCGGACCGCGGTCGGCAAATTCGGCGGCTCGCTTGCGAAGATTGCGGCGCCCGAGCTGGGCGCGACGGTGATTCGCGCGGTGCTGGAGCGTGCGGGCGTGAAGCCCGAGCAGGTCAGCGAAGTGATCATGGGCCAGGTGCTGACGGCCGGTTCCGGGCAGAACCCGGCGCGGCAGTCGCTGATCAAGGCCGGGCTGCCGACGGCAGTGCCGGGGATGACGATCAACAAGGTGTGCGGCTCGGGCCTGAAGGCCGTGATGCTGGCGGCGAACGCGATCGTCGCGGGCGACGCGGACATCGTGATCGCGGGCGGCCAGGAGAACATGAGCGCGTCGCCGCACGTGCTGCCGGGCTCGCGCGACGGCTTCCGGATGGGCGACGCGAAGCTGGTCGACACGATGATCGTCGACGGCCTGTGGGACGTGTACAACCAGTATCACATGGGCATCACGGCGGAGAACGTCGCGAAGGAATACGGGATCACGCGCGAAGAGCAGGACGCGTTCGCGGCGTTGTCGCAGAACAAGGCGGAAGCCGCGCAGAAGGCCGGCCGCTTCGACGATGAAATCGTGCCGGTGGCGATTCCGCAACGCAAGGGCGAGCCGCTGCAGTTCGCCACCGATGAATTCGTGCGTCACGGCGTGACGGCGGAATCGCTGGCCGGGCTGAAGCCGGCGTTCTCGAAGGACGGCTCGGTGACGGCGGCGAACGCGTCGGGGCTGAACGACGGCGCGGCGGCGGTGCTGGTGATGTCGGCGCAGAAGGCGGCGGCGCTGGGCCTGACGCCGCTGGCGCGGATCAAGGCGTATGCGAACGCGGGCGTGGATCCGAGCGTGATGGGCATGGGCCCGGTGCCGGCATCGCGTCGGTGCCTGGAGCGCGCGGGCTGGACGCCGGGCGACCTGGACCTGATGGAGATCAACGAGGCATTCGCGGCGCAGGCGCTGGCGGTGCACAAGCAGATGGGCTGGGACACGTCGAAGGTGAACGTGAACGGCGGGGCGATCGCGATCGGGCATCCGATCGGCGCGTCGGGCTGCCGGATCCTGGTGACGCTGCTGCACGAGATGGCCAAGCGCGATGCGAAGCGCGGGCTGGCGTCGCTGTGCATTGGCGGCGGGATGGGGGTCGCGCTCGCGGTCGAGCGTCCGTAAGCGGCCCTCCGTAACCGGCAGTCCGTCAGCGGTCGTTCGCCACAAGCGAACCGAATTCGTGTGCCGGCCGATTGCGGCTTCGGCCGGCGTCACGTGAAGTCAGAGGGGGCCTCCGGCAGCTCTCGAAACCAAAAAATGGAGTGAGATTTATGTCTCAGCGAATTGCGTACGTAACGGGCGGGATGGGCGGCATCGGCACCAGCATCTGCCAGCGCCTGTCGAAAGACGGCTTCAAGGTGGTCGCAGGTTGCGGCCCGAACTCGCCGCGCCGGGTGAAATGGCTCGAGGAGCAGAAGGCGCTCGGGTACGATTTCATCGCGTCGGAAGGCAACGTCGGCGACTGGGACTCGACCAAGGAAGCGTTCGACAAGGTCAAGGCCGAAGTCGGCGAGATCGACGTGCTGGTCAACAACGCGGGCATCACGCGCGACGTCGTGTTCCGCAAGATGACGCACGAAGACTGGACCGCCGTGATCGACACCAACCTGACGAGCCTGTTCAACGTGACGAAGCAGGTGATCGACGGGATGGTCGAACGCGGCTGGGGCCGGATCATCAACATTTCGTCGGTGAACGGCCAGAAGGGGCAGTTCGGCCAGACCAACTACTCGACCGCGAAGGCCGGTATCCACGGCTTCACGATGTCGCTCGCACAGGAAGTCGCGACGAAGGGCGTGACGGTCAACACCGTGTCGCCGGGCTACATCGGTACCGACATGGTGAAGGCGATTCGCCCGGACGTGCTCGAGAAGATCGTCGCGACGATTCCGGTGCGGCGTCTCGGCGGGCCGGAGGAAATCGGTTCGATCGTCGCGTGGCTCGCGTCGAACGATTCCGGTTTCGCGACGGGCGCAGACTTCTCGCTGAACGGCGGCCTGCACATGGGCTGAGCGTCCGCGCTGCGCGGGCCGGGTGGCCGCGCAGCCGGGCGTTTTCCGAAGGCCCCCGCCTCCCGGATTCGGGCGGCGGGGATTCGTCACTTCCGCTACGCTGCACTCAAAGGCGTTACATGACTACTACAAAGAAGACGGCCGAACGGCTCATCAAGAAGTACCCGAACCGTCGGCTCTACGATACCGAGACAAGCACGTACATTACGCTGACCGACGTGAAGCAACTCGTGCTGGAGCAGGAGGACTTCAAGGTCGTCGACGCGAAATCCAACGAAGACCTCACGCGCAGCATTCTCCTGCAGATCATCCTGGAAGAGGAAAGCGGCGGCGTGCCGATGTTCTCGTCGTCGATGCTGTCGCAGATCATCCGTTTCTACGGGCATGCGATGCAGGGCATGATGGGCACGTACCTGGAAAAGAACATCCAGGCGTTCATCGACATCCAGAACAAGCTCGCGGATCAGTCGAAGAACCTGTACGAAGGCAATGCGATGAATCCGGAAGTCTGGTCGCAGTTCATGAACATGCAGGCGCCGATGATGCAAGGGATGATGACCAGCTACATCGAGCAGTCGAAGAACATGTTCGTGCAGATGCAGGAGCAGATGCAGAACCAGGCGAAGTCGATGTTCAGCACGTTCCCGTTCAAGCAGCCGGGCGCGTCGGAGCCGGAAAAGAAGTAACGGTTTCGCGGCGGCCCGACCGCGGCGGGCAACCCGTCGGGCGTCGGTGCCGCGAAGCAGCGCGGCGCGGGCGGCCGATCGTGCATTCGTGCGCGACGATGTGCGGCCGCCGCCTGCCGGACCCTCTCGCCGACGGTCGTTCATGACCGTCGGCACCGAATGCGCATGCCGGGTTCGGGCGTGCGTGGCCGTTGTCCAGTCGATCGAGATCCCGTCACTTGCGAAGGAACACCGGGGCGTGTCGTGCCTGGTGGTGCGCGTTCGTGCAGGCGCGCGTACCATGAGCGGCGCTGCGCTGCGCTGCGCGGTGTGGCGTGGAAGCTGCGTTCGGCGAAATGCAATGACGCCGCCCGGGCACGACAGGCCGTGATGCGCGATGCCGCGTCGAGGCAATGCGACCAAGAAAAACCGACTGAGAGAAAGCATGCGTGGGATTCGAGTGGCACCGGCTGGCCGACTGGCTGGTTTGGCTTCGATGTTCATGCTGGGCGTTGGCGTGGCGGTGCCTGCCTTTGCGATGGATTGCGCGAAAGCCGTGCAGTCGATCGAGAAGCGCATCTGCGCGAGCTCCATCCTGCGCGCAGCCGACTCGCGGATGAATTCTGCATACGCGGGTGCGCTGAAGGCCGCACCGGACACGGCGATCCGCGACATGCTGGTGCGCAGCCAGCGCCGCTGGATCAGCGCGCGCAACAACCGTCTCGACGCTGATTACGAAGGTCGTCCGCTCGCCGTCGACGAAGTGCGCAAGGCAATCGATCGGCGCACTGCCGTACTGGCTGATCAATCGAACAAAGGGCTGATCGCGCGTGCGCAGGCCGAGCGCCAGTGGCTCGCGAAATACACGGGCGGCCCGCTTACCGGTTTCGATGCAAACTGCGACTTCATTCCCGACGATGCGACTGGTGCGCACGTTTCCTACGCATGTTTCGGCGCGGTCCATGTGCAGCATCGTGCGCGGGTCTGCAGCCAGAGCGAGGACTGGGCGACCGGGGCGGTCTATCAGTACCGGTCGGTGAGCACGGCCGATGGCGGGAAGGTGCGACCCGTTGCGTACTGCGAAGCGCAGGCCCATGGGAGTGCGTGCGACACCGGTGGCGCGCAGTCGGCGTGGACGCGTGCGGGGGCGTCCGGAGGCGATAACCGCGCGTCAGCGCCGGTAGCCGGGCTGCCGCAACTCGATGCGGAAATGTGGCCGATCGGTGACGGGGACGATGCGGTGTGGTTCGAGCGGTGCCTGACGGCTGCGAAGTTTCCGTGAGCGCCGGATTGGATTGGTCTGTTGCGTGGGCCCGCTTCGGCGGGTTTTTTTACGCGCTCGTGGTTGGCGGTTCAATACGAGGCGGGCCGGGCGTGCGCAATGGCCGACGTTACCGGCCCGGCTTGTCTTATGCCGGGAATCCTTGCTCGTCGTCGTGCGGCGGCAGATCGAGCACGAGTTTGACGGCGCTGTAGTTGGCCTTGAGCGAAAACACGCGGCCGATCACGAGGAACGTCTGGTGAGAATTCTCGAGTTCGACGAAGTCGCCCGGTTGCGGTACATGCGCGCCCTGGTCGTAGGAGAAGCTGGTGCTGGTTTGCTCGCCAATGGCTTCGGCTGCGTGTTCGGTGAATTCGATCGTGATGTGGGTGGTCATGCGAGCCCCGTTGGGTAATGGAAGAGAGGGAAGAGCGTGGACGCTGCGATTTTCGCATAGCGACGGGGCGGTTCCGGCGGAATTGTCGGGAAGCGACGCTTGCGGGTGGAACCCCGTCACTTCGCCGATTTCCGGTCGAAGGCGGACCGCATGGTCTTGGCCAGCACGTTGCGCAGCGCCAGCCAGAGCAGCTTGATCGCCGCCTCGTCGTTCGGGACGTGGCCACGCATCTTGCCGCACATGGCGTTGACGGTAAGCCGACAGCCCCTCATCCCGCATCAAACCGACGCGAGCGGCACGCACGTTTCCTATACGTGTTTCGGCACGGTCCATGTGCAGCATCGTGCACGGATATGCAGCCGGAGCGAGGACTGGGCGACCGGCGCGGATTGTCAAAACCGGTCGGTGATTGCGACCGTCGGCGGGAAGCTGCATCCGGTGGCGTTCTGCGCAGCGCAGGCGCACGCACGATCGTGCGATGGCAGCGGCCCGGCCGAAGCCGGGCGGGGCGCGGAACGAAGCGAGGCGGCAGTTATTTCTCCGCAAACGTGCCTGCTTCCACTAACGTCATCTTGTCAGGGTCCAGGTACCTGCGGATGGCGGAGTTGACCTGTTCGACGGTCAACGCGCGGACGCGCTCGGCATAGGTGTCCAGGTCACTCAGCGGGCGGTCCTGGAGCACCGTCTGCGCGATCATGGCGGCCATCTGCGCGGTGGTTTCCATCGCGACTTGATGGCGGCCGATCATGCCGTCCTTGCGTGCATCCAGTTCCGCTTGGGTCACGCCCTGTTTCCACCAGGCATCCAGAATCCGGCGCGTGCTGGCGACGCCCTTGTTCAGCAGGGGCGGGGCGAAGCTGCTGGTGATGACGAATCCGCCGTCCATCAGGGAGAGCCCGGACAGGCCGGCGCGGATGCCATAGGTCAGGCCTTCCTTGTCGCGGACCCCTGCCATCAGGCGGCCGGTGAAGCCGTTGCCCAAGATGTTGACACCCGCGCTGAGGGGCAGATAGTCGGCATCGTTGGCGCGCAGGTCGATGGCCTGACCCAGCATCACGCTGATGGATTCCTTGTCCCCCATGGCGATGCGCTGCGTGTCGGGCCGGCTTGCTTTGCGTGGCGGGCCCTGTCGCACGAGTGCCCGGCCCCCGCTCCAGCCCGCGAAGGCTTCGGTCACCATGGACTGCAGGCGGCGAGGGTCCGCGCCGCCGACCACGACGAGCGTCATGTGGGCGGGCCCGTAATAGGCTTGATGAAAGGCCTTGATGTCGTCCAGCGTGGCAGCGGCGATCGCGTCGAGCATCCGTTCGCGCGGCACCGGTGCGTTGAGGTGGGCGGCGGGGTAAATGGACCGATTCAGCGCCTCGGTGGCCCGAGCCGACGGGTTTTCTCCGGCGTTACGGACCGCGGCCTCCAGCCGGCTCTTGGCCTTGGCCAGCTCCTCCGGCTTGAAGGCCGGCAGGCGCAACTGCTCGGCCATCAGGTCGATCAGCGTCGGCAAATCCTTGGTCAGGCTTTGGCCGTGTATGCCGACATAGCCGCCGTCGGTCTGGAACGACAACTGAGCACCCAGGCTTTCCAGCAGCGCGGAGATCGCCACCTTGTCGCGACGGGTGCTGCCCTCCTGCAGCAACATGCCCGTCAGCAACGGCACGGCGGGATTGGCCGCCTTGCTGGCGGTGTCGGCATCGCCCAGGGGCATCACCCCGGTAAGGGAGACCATTTCATGCGGCGACATCGAATAGGTCAATAGCGTGATGCTGCCGGCCTGGGCGCGCACGACGCGCTCGGCGATGCCTGCCTGAGCCGCGACAGGCAGGCATAGCAAGGCGAACCACACGAGCCACGTCCGCAGAGGGTTGAAACGAACCTGCTTCATTACGATTTCTCCGGGACGAACCAGCCGGTGGTGCTCTGGTTTTCAACGAGGTACTTGCGGGCGACGCGCTGCACATCGGCGGGCGTCACCTTTTCCAGTTCTTCAAGCTCGGTGACGAACCGTGTCCAGTCGCCCAGCGAGACCGCGTGGCCCAATCGGGCGGACGTCGCGCGGACGCCGTCACGCTGGTAGACCTGATCGGCCCGGTAAGGGCCCAGCACCCGCTGGATATCCTCGCGAGTGACGCCCTCGGTCTTGATCCGCTCCAGTTCGGTCCAGGCGATTTTCTCGGCCTGCTCGTGTTTCGTGTCGGGCGGCAGGCTGACTGTCACGACGAACGGACCGGGATCGCGCAGCGCATGGAAGCCGGCGCCGGCTTGCGTGGCAACGGTGGTGTCGACCAGTGCGCGATACAGCCGGCTGCTCTTGCCCTGGCTCAATACCAGGCCCAGTACGGTCAACGCAGCCGCATCGGGGTCGAGCGCGCGCGGCCCCTTGAAGGCGATGATCAGACTGCCCGTTGCGCCCGCGCGTTTGAGCACCAGCCTTCGCGGCCCCTGCTGCGGCGGCTCTTCGGTCGTGACAGCGGGAATGGCCTGGGGCGCGCGCGGGATGGCGCCGTAATACTGCCTGACCCACCCCAACGCCTGGTCCGGCCGGAAATCGCCGACCAGGATGACGGTGGCGTTGTCCGGCCAGTAGAAGGTGTCGTAGAAACGGCGCAGCTTGTCCACGCTCGCATGCTCGATGTCGCTACGCCAGCCGATGGTGGGATGGTGGTAGGGATGCGCCTGGTAAGCCGTGGCCATGACCTGCTGGAACAAGGCGGTGAAAGGACTGTTCTCGCCTCGCTCGTACTCGTTGCGTACGACCGTCATCTCGCTGGCCAGGTCTTCCGGGCGCAGCAGGAGGTTGCGCATGCGGTCGGCCTCGATCGCGATGTAGCCTTCCAGCGCATCGCGCCCGAGCGTGCCGAAGTAGTTGGTGCGGTCCATCGACGTGGTGGCGTTGAAGGTCGCGCCCACGCGCTCCATGTAGCTGTTCAGTGAATTGCCGAGCGCCTTGTTGTAGTGCCGGCTGCCCTTGAACATCAGGTGCTCGAGCAGGTGAGTGTCACCGGTCGTGCCCGCGGCTTCGTTGCGTGAACCCACCTGGTACAACACCTGGAAACTGACCACCGTCGCGGCGGAATCGGGCGCGGCAAGCACGGTAAGGCCGTTGGCATCCAGACGGTATTCGTCGATGCCGCCCAGGGAGCGCACGTGGGTAAAGCCCGGTACCTCGACGGGTTGGGCCATCGCCGTGCCTGCAATCAACGGGCACAGCGAGAGCCAGGTGCATATCAAACGTCGTACTGACATGTAGCGTCCTTTTGTATAGGCAGGATGAACGCGGAAGATCGGGCGCCGGCTCGGCGGTCAGTTGACTGCGATGCGTCGAGCGCGGCGAGCGTGAAGTTTTTCATACTTTTCGATGCGTGTAGACCGATGGCGCGTTGCGGGGACATCGCTGCCGTGATGCGCCCGTCGACGGCCATACGTGGCTTGATCGTCGACGCGTCGCGGCAGACGGCGCGATTTCAAATTGAAAGGGACGCATCGGGCAGCCGTCGCATGACGGCCCGCCGGCGCGTCGTGCATCCGATTCGACGGTCGATGCCGCCGCCGATCGCCTGTTTTGCCTCGCCACCCCTAAATGGCTGTAAACTCACGCTTTTGCTGCCACGCCCCCACATTCCAGATGTCCCAATCCCCCAAAGTAGGGTTCGTATCCCTCGGGTGCCCGAAGGCGCTCGTCGACTCCGAACAGATCATCACGCAACTGCGCGCCGAAGGTTATGAAATCTCCGGCACCTACGACGGTGCCGACCTCGTCGTCGTGAACACCTGCGGCTTCATCGACGAAGCCGTGCAGGAAAGCCTCGACGCGATCGGCGAAGCGCTGACCGAGAACGGCAAGGTGATCGTCACCGGCTGTCTCGGCGCCAAGTCGAGCGCCAGCGGCTCGAACCTGATCGAGGAAGTCCACCCGAAGGTGCTCGCCGTCACCGGCCCGCACGCAGTGGGCGAAGTGATGCAGGCCGTGCATTCGCACCTGCCGAAGCCGCACGACCCGTTCACCGATCTCGTGCCCGCGGCCGGCATCAAGCTCACGCCGCGCCACTACGCGTACCTGAAGATCTCCGAAGGCTGCAACCACCGCTGCACGTTCTGCATCATCCCGTCGATGCGCGGTGACCTCGTGTCGCGCCCGGTCGCCGAAGTGATGCTCGAAGCCGAGAACCTGTTCAAGTCGGGCGTGAAGGAACTGCTCGTGATCTCGCAGGACACGAGCGCGTACGGCGTCGACGTGAAGTACCGCACGGGTTTCTGGAACGGCAAGCCGATCAAGACGCGCATGACCGACCTGGTCGCCGCGCTCGGCGAACTCGCCGCGCAGTACGGCGCATGGGTGCGCCTGCACTACGTGTATCCGTATCCGAGCGTCGACGAAGTGATTCCGCTGATGGCCGAAGGCCCGTTCAAGGGCCACGTGCTGCCGTACCTCGACGTGCCGTTCCAGCACGCGCACCCGGAAGTGCTGAAGCGCATGAAGCGTCCGGCGAACGCCGAGAAGGTGCTCGAGCGCGTGCAGAAGTGGCGCGAGATCTGTCCGGACCTGACGATTCGCAGCACGTTCATCGCGGGCTTCCCCGGCGAGACGGAAGAGCAGTTCGAAACGCTGCTCGACTTCATCCGCGAAGCGGAACTCGATCGCGTCGGCTGCTTCGCGTATTCGCCGGTCGAAGGCGCGACCGCGAACGAACTCGACGGCGCGCTGCCGGATGAAGTCCGCGAGGAACGCCGCGCGCGCTTCATGGAAGTTGCCGAGGAAGTGTCGGCGAACCGCATCCAGCGCAAGGTCGGCAAGACGCTCAAGGTGCTGATCGACGAAGTCAGCGAGGAAGGCGGGATCGGCCGCACGGCGGCCGATGCGCCGGAGATCGACGGGGTCGTCTATGTCGAGCCGGCGGCGAAGGCATCGAAGCGCTACAAGGTCGGCGATTTCGTGTCCGTGAAGATCACGGGCGCCGACGGCCACGATCTGTGGGGCGAGGTGTAAGCGATGACCGCCGCATTTCCGGAGATCCTCGCGCTCGGCGAGGCGATGATCGAATTCAACCAGTCGCAGCCGGGCCGGCCTGAATTCCTGCAGGGCTTCGGCGGCGACACGTCGAACTTCTGCATCGCCGCCGCGCGCCAGGGCGCATCGACGGGCTTCGTGTCGGCGATCGGCGACGATCCGTTCGGCCGCCTGCTGGCCGACATGTGGCGCGCGGAACGCGTCGACACGACGTACGTGCGGATCGACCGCACGGCGCCGACCGGCGTGTACTTCGTCACGCACGGCGCCGATGGTCACCAGTTCGACTACCTGCGTGCGGGCTCGGCGGCGAGCCGTTATGCAACAGGTGATCTGCCGCTCGACGCACTGGCTGCCGCGAAAGCCGTGCACCTGTCGGGCATCAGCCTGGCGATCAGCACGGCCGCGTGCGACGCCGCGTTCGCGGGGATCGACCACGCGCGCCGTAACGGCGCGAAGGTCAGCTTCGACACGAATCTGCGGCTGAAGCTGTGGCCGCTGCCGCGCGCCCGCGCGGTGATGCGCGAGGCGCTGCGCCAGACCGACATCTGCCTGCCCAGCTGGGACGACGTGACGGCGCTCACCGGCGCGAATGATCGCGATGCGATCGTCGATGCGATGCTCGAACACGGGCCGCAGGTCGTCGCGTTGAAGCTCGGCAAGGAAGGCGCATATGTGGCGACGCCGAACGAGCGGCGCGTCGTGCCGGGCTTCGCGGTCGAAGCCGTCGACGCGACGGGCGCGGGCGACTGCTTCGGCGGTGCGTTCGTCGCGCGGATCGTCGCGGGCGACGATCCGTTCGCGGCGGCGCGTTATGCGAACGCGGCGGCGGCACTCTCGACGACGGGCTACGGTGCGGTCGCGCCGATTCCGCACCGCGATGCGGTGGAGCGCCTGATGCAGGGCTGACGCGGCATGCGCACGCCGGCCACGGCAAGGCGCTCGTGACGTATGCATTGGCGGCGGGCAGGGCATCGCCGCGATTTTCGAGCGAATCTGAAGCAAGGAGCAACACACGGTGGGTCGATATTCGCAATGGCAACGGGCGCTCGTCGTCGCGGGCGCGCTGGCGGCGGGCATGGTGATGCCGGGCGTCGTCGCGGCGCAGGCTGTCGCGCCGGGCGCGCAGCAGGATGAACCGGCAACGGCGCGGCCGCTGAAGCCGAATCCCGAGTTCGCCCGCCTGCCGCGCTACGAAGGCACGCTCGGTGACCGGCCGATCGTCGTGCATCTCGGCCCGAAGACGGACGAGGAAGGCGTGCACGGCGAATACCAGTTCGCCGATACGGGCGAGGTTGTGCTGCTCGCGGGCGATCGCGACGGCGACACGCTCGAAATCGAGGAATCGAACGACGGCACGAACATCACGGGCGTGTGGATCGGCCGCTTCGACGCGACGGGTGCCCTGAAGGCCGACCGGATGAATTCTGACGAGTCGGATCCGCAGCCCGTCGTGCTGCGTCTCGCGCCGGGCAAGCGTGCGGCGCTGCAGGTGCGCGACGGCCGCGTGCAGGAAATCGAGACGGTGGGCGGCGTCGTCAATCTGCGCACCGACGACTGAACCCGCGCTGGCTCGGTGCATGCGGCGCGCATTGTACCGGGCCAATTGCGCCGATTTTGGCTAATCTAGCTGCATATTCCGCAACCGAACGGCCTCGTGCCCGGCTTCCCGTCATGACTGCATCCACTCCCAAGCGCGCACTGCAAACCCGCATCGTTCAACCCGACGACGTGATCCCGGAAGGCTTCCGTTCGTTCGTGCCGCCGGTCGCGCGCGCGTCGACGGTCGTGTTTCCCGATCTCGCGACGATGCGTGCACTCGTCTGGCACAACGACAACCAGTGGCGCTACGGCCTGCATGCGACGCCGACGTCGCTCGCGCTCGCGCAGCGGCTTGCCGAGATCGAGGGCGGCACGCATGCGCTGCTGCAGCCGTCGGGCCTCGCGGCGATCATGAATGTCTACTTCGGGATCGTGAAAGCCGGCGACGACGTGCTGATTCCGCACAACGTGTACGGGCCGAACGCCGATTTCGGCAACTGGCTCGCGAAGGATTTCGGCATCACCGCGCGCTTCTACGATCCGCTGATCGGCGCCGGCATTGCCGACCTGATCCAGCCGAACACGCGGCTGATCTGGATCGAGGCGCCCGGCTCGGTGACGATGGAAGTGCCGGACGTGCAGGCGATCACGGCGGCCGCGAAGGCGCGCGGCATCGTTACCGCGATCGACAACACCTTTTCGGCCGGGCTCGCGTTCAAGCCGTTCGAACACGGCGTCGACATCTCGGTGCAGGCGCTGACCAAGTACCAGTCGGGCGGCAGCGACGTGCTGATGGGGGCGACGATCACCGCGAACGCGGCGCTGCATGCGCAGCTGAAGCTCGCGCGGATGCGCTGCGGTGTCGGCGTGTCGGTCGACGATTGCTCGCTCGTGCTGCGCAGCCTGCCCAGCATGCAGGTGCGTTTCGACGCGCACAGCAAGAGCGCGCTTGCGCTCGCGCAATGGCTGAAGGCGCGGCCGGAGATCGCGGCGGTATTGCACCCGCAGATCGCCGATTGCCCGGGGCACGCGTCGTTCATGCGCGATTTCACCGGCGCGGGCGGGTTGTTCTCGGTGGTGTTCGACGAACGCTACAGTGCGGAGCAGGTCGACCGCTTCGTCGAGTCGCTCGAGCTGTTCGCGATCGGCTGGAGCTGGGGCGGCGCGTGCAGCCTCGCGATGCCTTACGACGTCGCGTCGATGCGTCCGGACTGGGCGCATCGCGGCACGCTGGTGCGTTTCTATGTCGGCCTGGAAGACGAGGGCGACCTGCGTGCGGACATCGAGCGCGCGATGCAGGCTGCGCTGGGCTGATCGCCCGCCGACAACGTTCGGCAGAAAAACAAGACGCCGGCGCGATGTTGCATCGCGCCGGCGTTTTTCATTTCGGATGCCGCGGGATCAGAACAGCCGCAGCAGCCCGTCGAGGCCGACGTGATCGAACGCGACCGTCGCCGCATCGCGCACGACGGGCTTCGCGTGGTACGCGACCGACAGCCCGGCTTCGGCCATCATCTTCAAGTCGTTCGAGCCGTCGCCCATCGCGATCGCGCGGCGCGGCTCGAGGCCGAGCGACGCGCATGTCTCGCGCAGCAGGCGCGCCTTCACGTCGGCGTTGACGATTTCGCCGAGCACCTTGCCGGTCAGCTTGCCGTCGACGATCTCGAGCGTGTTCGCATGCGCGTAGTCGAGGCCGAGGCGCGCCTTCAGCCGTTCGGTGAAGAACGTGAAGCCGCCCGACACGAGCAGCGTCTTCATGCCGGCGGCCTTCACGCCGGCGAGCATCTTCTCGGCGCCCGGCGACAGTTGCAGCCGTTCCTCGTACACGCGTTCGAGCGCGTGCGCGTCGAGCCCGGCCAGCAGCGCGACGCGGCGCGTGAGGCTTTCGTTGAAGTCGCGGATCTCGCCGCGCATCGACGCTTCGGTGATCTCGGCGACCTGCGTTTTCAGCCCGCAGAAATCGGCGATCTCGTCGATGCACTCGATCGTGATCAGCGTCGAATCCATGTCCATCACGGCGAGCCCGAAATCGCCGAGCGAGAGGCCGGCCTCGACGAACGCGAAGTCGAGCGCGTGCGTGCCGCAGTAGGCATCGATGTCGAGGCGTTGCGCCGGGTTCGCGTTGTCGATCCGCAGCGCATGATCGTCGGTCTGCACGATGCGGGTGCCGCGCGACAGCGCGAGCAGCGGTTTGTGATGGGTGTCCGACAGCGGCGCAAGACTCTGGATGACGAGGTTGTGGGTCATGACGGGATGGTTGGGAAACGAATGAAATGCGTATGCGGCCAACGGGCGGCCGCCTGCCGGTGCGGGCCCCGTCCGGAGTCGGGCCCTTGCGTGGCGAACGCGCCATTGTAGCCGGTTGGCCGCACGCGGCGGCGGGGGGCGGATCGAAACCGTGCGCGGCGGGGCGGTCATGGCCCGTCCGCGCGATCCCAGTACGGCGGATCGCCGAAATGCTCGGCCAGGAACGTGATGAAGGCGAGCGTCTTCAGCGGAACGTGCGCGCGGCTCGGGTAGACGGCCCAGATCGCGATGTCTTCCGCGAACGGATAGTCGTCGAGCACCGTGACGAGCGCGCCGCTCGCGAGCAGCGGGCCGACGTCCCAGGTCGACTTGATCGCGATCCCGAAGCCGTCGACGAGCGCTTCGCGGATCGCCTCGCCGTTGCTCGCGACGAGCCGGCCGCCCACCCGCACGGTGAGCGGGCCTTGCGGCGTGGCGAACGACCAGTCGCGCTGGTCGCCGAGGATCACGCACTCGTGCTGTGCGAGGTCGGCCGGATGGCGCGGCGTGCCGTGTTCGGCGAGATACGCGGGCGAGCAGCACAGCACGCGGCGGTTCGTGGCGAGCTTGCGCGCGACGAGCGTCGAATCCTTCAGCGCGCCGAGGCGGATCGCGACGTCGTAGCCGTCGTCGACGAGGTCGACGATCTCGTCCGACAGCCGCAGGTCCAGCGACACGGACGGATAGCGGCGCAGGAACGCGGGAATCACCGGCGCGACATGCTGGCGGCCGAACGACGAGGACATCGACACCTTCAGCCGCCCGTACGGCTCGGAGCGGCCGTGGCCGACCGATGCGCGCGCGGCATCGGCGGCCGACAGCAGCGTGTCGGCGTGCGCCATGAAGACTTCGCCGTCCTGCGTGAGGCTGATGCGGCGCGTGGTGCGGTGCAGCAGCCGCGCGCCGAGCTGGCGTTCGAGCTGCGCGATGCGCGCGCTCGCGACCGCGGCCGACACACCGAATTCACGGCCGGCGGCGGTGACGTTCGCGAGCAGCGCCGCGCGCACGAACAGCGCGACGTCGAGCAGATCGAGCGGTTTATCCGGGGCCGGAATCGGATCGGAGGCCATTATTCTGAAATTCCTGAAAATGTTTCAGGAAATATAGCGCTTTTCGCGAATGATCGGGTTGCCTACGATGACGTTCATGGGGCTGCGCCGCGGCCCACAGGATTTCCTGAAGGAGTGTCGTGATGAAAGCCGTTGGACTGACCCGTTATCTGCCGATCGACGACCCGCAAGCGCTGCTCGACGTGGAGCTGCCGCAGCCCGTGCCGGGCCCGCGCGACCTGCTCGTGAAGGTCGAGGCGATTTCCGTGAACCCTGTGGACTTCAAGGTGCGCGCGCCGAAGCCGCAGGTCGAGGACACGCCGCGCGTGCTCGGCTGGGATGCGGCCGGCACGGTGGTCGCGGTCGGCGCCGACGTCACGCTGTTCCGGCCCGGCGACGAAGTGTTCTACGCGGGCAGCATCACGCGGCCGGGCGCGAACAGCGAATTCCATACGGTCGACGAGCGGATCGCCGCGCTGAAGCCGCGCACGCTCGATTTCGCCGCATCCGCCGCGCTGCCGCTCACCGCGCTGACCGCGTGGGAAGCGCTGTTCGACCGGCTTCGCGTGTCGCCGCAGGGCGCGGACGCCGGCAAGTCGGTGCTGATCATCGGCGGCGCGGGGGGCGTGGGTTCGATCGCGATCCAGCTCGCGAAGGCGCTCGGCAAGCTGCACGTGATCGCGACCGCGTCGCGACCGGCGTCGGCCGAGTGGGTGCGCTCGCTGGGCGCGGACGCGGTGGTCGACCATTTCGGCGACCTGCCTGCGCAGCTGCGCGAGGCCGGGTATTCGAACGTCGACTACGTGCTGATTTTCAACGACACGGATCGTCACTTTCCTGCCGCTGCGGAGGTCATCCGGCCGCAGGGCGGCATTTGCACGATCGTCGAGAACGACAAGCCGGTGCCGGTCGAACTGCTGAAGGCGAAGAGCGCGGCGTTTCATTGGGAATTCATGTTCACGCGCGCCATGTTCGAGACGCCGGACATGATCGAGCAGCACCGGATCCTCGGCGAAGTCGCGCGGCTCGTCGACGGCGGCACGCTGCGCACCACGGTCGGCGAGCAGCTCGGCACGATCAACGCGGCGAACGTGCGGCGCGCGCACCAGCTGCTCGAGGCCGGGCGTTCGATCGGCAAGCTCGTGCTGAGCGGCTTCTGAGCCGGCCTCGCATGTAAGGTTGCGGCGCCGCGAACGCAAGCGGGGTAACACCCGATGCGTTTGCGGCGCATTGCATCCCGCTTGGCGGTAGACTGGCAGCGCATCATGCATCGAAAACCGCGCGGCACGCGCGTGCCGCCGCATACCAAGGAGGTCAGCATGAGCCAACGCAGCTTGTCAGTCGCCGCAACGTGGTCGGTCGTGTTCGCGGCGGCGTGCGTCAGCGCGAGCGTATTCGCGGCGCCGCCGGTCAAGGGCAGCCTGAAGGGCGGCGGTACCGGGCAGCTCGAATACACCGTCAAGGTCGACTCGAAGAGCTTCGGCAATACGCAGGAGACCCGCAAGATCCGCTCGGGCGAGACGGACGACTTCAACTGGAAGTCGGTGCCGCCGAGCGGGGCGGTCGCGATGCCGGACGGTTGCCCGAACGCCGACAACCTGCCGCGCGACGAGAACGGCGCGATGGTGCGCCAGACCCAGGTGCGGCTCGCGCCGTCGATCGACGCGAAGGGGGTCGCCAACGTGCAGCTGAGCTTCCAGGCGGCCGCGCCGAAAGGCACGCGCAACGTGACGGCCGGCGGCAAGTCGCTGCAGTGTCCGGACGTCGTGTCGGTGAGCCAGGTGAAGTGGGTGTCGATCCCGACCAACGGCGGGTCGAAGTCCGTCACGATGAGCGATGGTTCGAAGGTGACGGTGTCGATCAAGCGTTGAGCGGCGCGTGCGGGCCGGCGTCGGAGCGGGTGCGCGCGCAACGGATTCGACTTGCTGCAATACCACGCGGCGACACGTGACCGTTTCGTGTCGCCGTCACCATGCTTTCTTGCGACCTGCTTCAACGGCATGGCAGCCGTTCGCCGTGCGACGGCCGTAGCGACCCGCATGACGTCATGCGAATGTCACGCTATGCTCGCCCGCATCATCACCTTCCTGTCACGACATCCCGATGAAATACCGAATGCGCGCGTTGCTGTACGCCATTGCGTTCGTCGTCGCGCACGCGCACGCGGCCGACGATTGCGGCTTCGTGAAGAAAGTCGGGCTGCCGTCGCGGCAGCAGGTGGCGGTCGTGTCGAGCGGCGCGCTCGAACCGTGCTCGACCGGCAGCTACGCGGTGCGCGTGTATTCGACCGCGCATGCCGCCCCCGGCTTCGATACCGATGATTACGTGACGGGCACGCTGCATGCGCGTGATGGTACGGTCACCGATGCATTCACGGCCGACCTCGGCGCACGTGCGCCGCAGGCGCTCGTCGTGACGACGCGCTCGGCCGGCAGCGGCGGCTATGTCGGCGCGCAGGCCTATGTGACGACACCGCGTGCGGTAAGGCTCGTCGCGTCGGTCGACGGGCTCGCGCCGGACACGGACATCGCAGCGGCGTTGCGGCAGGCGCTCGGCAAGCGCCGCAGCGCGCGCTGACTGGCGAACCGCGCGAACGCATCGCGCGATGGGGCCGCGTGTCAGTGCGCGCGTTCTTCGAGCCGCGCGGCGAGAAAGCGGTGATCCGCCGAGAACAGCCGGCGATAGGTCATCAGCACCGCGCCGACCGTGCCCAGCGCGGAGGCCGCGGCGATCAGGAACATGATCACGATCTGGTAGCGCACGGCCTGCAGCGGCGACTGGCCGGCCAGCACCTGGCCCGTCATCATCCCCGGCAGGCTCACGACGCCGACGACGGCCATCTGGTTCAGCGTCGGCAGCATGCCGGCGCGCACGGCCTGGCGCGCGGCGTCCTGCGCGGCTTCCCAGCGCGTCGCGCCGAGCGCCAGCGCGGTTTCGACGCGGTCGCGGCGCGCCGTGAGTTCTTCCATCATCCGCTCGACACCGAGCGACACGCCCGTGAGCGTGTTGCCGAGAATCATCCCGAGGATCGGAATTGCGTATTGCGGCGCATACCAAGGGTGGATGCGGATCACGACGAACAGGCCGACCGCCGCGACGAACCAGCTGCTGAACCAGATCGACGCGATGCTGTCGATGCGCTGGCCGCGATACGTGCGCTTGCCGCGCCCCGCGCCGGCGAACCCGGCGATCAGCGTCATCAGCGCGGTGAGCGGCAGCACGATGTACCAGTGAGGATGACCGAACACCCAGCCGAGCACGTAGCCGATCGCGAGCAACTGCACGACGGTGCGCACGGCCGCGAGCGCGAGCTTGCGGCCGAGGCCGAGCGACAGGGCCATCGAGATCGCGCCGTTGACCGCGACGAGCGCGGCGGCGATGCCGACGTCGACGAGGCTCAGGTCCTGCAGGGCGGGGCTCATTGCGCGGCCTCCGTCGGGTTGGCCACATGCATCACGCCGGCCTGCATCACGAGCCGCATCGTGCCGATCCGCGCGGCCTGGGCCGGATCGTGCGAGATCCACAAGTACGCGCGGGCGGCGGGCGCCGCGTCGAACCATGCGCCGACGAGCGCCTCGATCGCGCGCGCCGATTCGGGGTCGAGCGCGGACGTCGGCTCGTCGAGCAGCAGCACGTCGGGATCGAGTTGCAGCACGCGCAGCAGCGCGGTGATTTGCGCTTCGCCGCCGGACAGGTCGCTCGCGCGCTTGTCGAGAAAGTCGGGACCCCGGCCGGCCTGCGCGGCGAGCGCTTCGGCGCGCGCGCGATCGAACGCAACGTCGCGATAGATCGCGAGCGAGTACGGGTAGCGCAACTGCGATTCGACGGTGCCGTCCATCTGCGCGGGGCGCTGGCGGACATAGGCGACGCTGCGGCGGTAACGCGGGATCGCATTGCGCCGGATCCGTTTGCCGCGCCACAGGATGTGGCCGCCGTCGAGCGGGTCGAGCAGCGCGAGCGCGCGCAGCAGCAGGCTCTTGCCCGACCCGGACGGCCCGGTGATAGCAATTCGCGATCCCGCCGCGAGGCTGAAATCGGTCGGGGCGAGCAGGGTCTTGCCGCTGCTGGCGTCGCGCCGCGTGATGCGCGCTGCATCGATGAGGCCGGTGGGGGCTGTCATGTCACAAATGAAAAAAAGCGTTAACGGCGCCGAAACGTCACCATGGCGTGCGTCATAATACCGATTGAAAAGCCGCGGGTGTCGTGCGCCGTTCGTCCACGCAAGCGGCCCGGCATGGTGCGGCAACATTTCAGAACAACAACGGAACCGCCATGACGCTAGCCCGAGCCATCGGCAAATCGGCTGCATGGATCGTCGGTATCGTCGCGGTGCTCATCGCGGCGGCCGGCGTCTTTCTCTTTATCTTCGACTGGAACCGCGCGAAGCCGTGGGTCAACGAGCAGGTCACGGCCGCGCTCGGCCGCCCGTTCGCGATCAACGGCGACCTGAAGGTCGGCTGGCGCCGCCCCGACGGCGAAACCGGCTGGCGCGCCTGGGTGCCCTGGCCGAGCTTCACGGCCACGCAGCTCGAGATCGGCAACCCCGACTGGGCGAAGATGCCCAAGTTCGTCACGCTCGATGCCGCGCACTTCGATCTCGCGATCCTGCCGTTGCTCGCGCATGAAATCGTGATCCCGTCGATCGACGTCGTGAATCCGGCCGTCGACCTCGAGCGGCTCGCCGACGGCCGCAACACGTGGACCTTCCAGTTCAAGCAATCGTCGCAGCCGTCGCCGTGGAAGGTGCGGCTCGACAGCTTCGGCTTCGCGAAGGGCACCGTCACGTACCGCGACGCGATCACGAAGGCCGACCTGAGCGTCGCGATCGATACGCTCGGGCAGCCGATTCCGCTCGGTGACGTGCTGAAGGAGCAGGAGCAGACGTCGCGCGAGGCATCGGCGCAGCGGGTCGGCAAGCATGGCGCCGCGCAGTTGAGCGCGAAGGCCAACGCGGAGGCCGCGTCGAGTGCTTCTGCGGCGCAGGCTGCGAGTGCGGCATCGGCAACGGGGGCTGCGGCCGTGTCTGCCGTGGTGCCGGCGTCGGCTTCCTCGTCCACCGCTTCGGCATCGTCTGCCGCTGCCGCATCGGGTGCAAGCGGTGCAAGCGGTGCAAGCAGCGTCGCAGCGCCCGCGAAGCCGTCCGGCCCGGCCTATGCGTTCGGGCTGAAGGTCGACGGCCGCTACAAGAACGTGCCGATCAGCGGCACCGGCAAGCTGGGCGGCGTGCTCGCGATCCAGGACGCATCGCGGCCGTTCCCGTTGCAGGCTGACGTGAAGGCCGGCGACACGCGGCTCGCGATCGTCGGCACGCTGACCGACCCGATGCATCTCGCGGCCATCGACCTGCGACTATGGCTGCAGGGCACGTCGATGTCGCACCTTTACCAGCTGACCGGCATCACGCTGCCCGATACGCCGCCTTACGCGACGGAAGGGCGGCTGATCGGCAACTTCAAGCGCAAGGCCAGCACCTTCCGTTACGAGAACTTCAACGGTCGCGTCGGCGGCAGCGATCTCGGCGGCACGCTCGTCTACGAGCAGCGCGAGCCGCGGCCGAAGCTGTCGGGCGAACTCGTGTCCAACCTGCTGCAGTTCTCCGACCTCGCGCCGGTGATCGGCGCGGATACGGCCGCGAGCAAGGCCAAGCGCGGCGACACGACGAAACAGCCGTCGGGCCGCGTGCTGCCGGTCGAGACGTTCCGCACGGACCGCTGGCGTGCGCTCGACGCGGACGTCAAGTTCACCGGCCGCAAGCTGGTCAAGAGTTCGGACCTGCCGATCACCAACCTGTACACGCACATCGTGATGACGGACGGCGTGCTGTCGCTCGAGCCGCTGCAGTTCGGCGTCGCGGGCGGCACGCTCGCGACGACCGCGCATCTCGACGGCAGCGGTGCGCCGCTGAAGGGCCGCTTCACCGTGGCGGCGCGGCACCTGAAGCTCAAGCAGTTGTTCCCGGCGCAGAAGGTCATGCAGTCGGCGCTCGGCGAGATCAACGGCGATGCGTCGCTGTCGGCGACCGGCAACTCGCCGGCCGCGCTGGCCGCGACGTCGACCGGCGAGGTGAAGGCGCTCGTGACGGACGGCCGCATCAGCCGCCTGCTGATGGAAGCGGCGGGGCTGAACGTCGCGAACGTCGTCTACGAGAAGCTGTTCGGCAACAACGATGTGAAGATCAACTGCGCGGCGATCGACTTCGTCGCGACCAACGGCATTCTCGACCCGAAGGTGTTCGCGCTCGATACGGACGACGCGCTGATCAACGTCGACGGCCCGATCAGCCTGCGCGACGAAACGCTGAACCTGAAGATCCATCCGCACACGAAGGGTTTCCGGATCTTCTCGCTGCGCTCGCCGCTGTATGCGAAGGGCACGTTCAAGAACCCGAACGTCGGCGTCGACGCGGGCGCGCTCGCGCTGCGTGCCGGCGCGATGGTCGGCCTCGGGCTGATCAACCCGTTCGCGGCCCTGATTCCGCTGATCGCGCCGAGCAACAACCGCGACGTGCCGTGCTCGGAGCTGTTCGGCCAGATGAATGCGAAGGCGGCGCAGCGGGCGGCGGCGAAGGCCGGCAAGTGACGCGCGGGCGCATCAGCGGCCCGCGCGCACCCAGAGCAGCACGGCATCGACTTCCCGGCCGTCGATCCGTACCGGGGCGGCCGTGCCGAGTTGCAGGCGATCGCCGCCGAGCCTGACGGCGCGCTGCTGGACGTTGCCGATCCAGTTCGGGAACAGGCTGACGTCCATTTCGTGGGTCAGCGTGCCGTTGTCGGCGACCTGAAAGGGGCCGGAATACGCAATGTAGCCGCCCGCGGCCGCCGCGCGCTCGTCGGCGGTGCCGCCCTGCAGGTCGCCGTCCGCGTAGGGCGGCCGGCCGGCGGCCATCAGCTGGGCGGACATGTAGCCGTCCGGCGTGTACAGGATCCAGCCGAGCGCGTCGCGGCCGAGCGGATAGGTGACCGCGCTGCCGTCGCGCGGGCGGATTTCGTAGGACACGAGGCGCCATGCGCCGACGAGTTGTTCGCGAAGCTGGCTGGCGAGCATGTGCGATTCCGGTAAGGCGGCGGTGGGGCGCGTGCCGTCGTGTTGGCGGGCCGCCGGGCGGCAGGCCGCGGGGGCCGGAAATGCGCTGCCGGAACGGCGTGGTCGGCAGTTTCTCCGACACCTGCTAAAATACACGGTTTTCCGTCGATTTATCCTTTAACGGGACCTGCCGTGCTTTCTACTGCCAACATCACGATGCAATTCGGGCCGAAGCCCTTGTTCGAGAATATCTCGGTCAAATTCGGCGAGGGCAACCGCTATGGTCTGATCGGCGCGAACGGCTGTGGCAAGTCGACGTTCATGAAGATCCTCGGCGGCGACCTCGAGCCGAGCGCCGGCAACGTCGCGCTGGAGCCGAACGTGCGTCTCGGCAAGCTGCGCCAGGACCAGTTCGCGTACGAAGACGTGCGCGTGCTCGACGTCGTGATGATGGGCCACACCGAAATGTGGGCCGCCATGACCGAGCGTGACGCGATCTACGCGAACCCGGAAGCCACCGACGACGACTACATGCACGCCGCCGAGCTCGAAGGCAAGTTCGCCGAATACGGCGGCTACGACGCCGAGGCGCGCGCGGGTGCGCTGCTGCTCGGCATCGGCATCGAGGAGAAATTCCACAACGGCACGATGAGCGACGTCGCGCCGGGCTGGAAGCTGCGCGTGCTGCTCGCGCAGGCGCTGTTCTCGAAGCCGGACGTGCTGCTGCTCGACGAACCGACCAACAACCTCGACATCAACTCGATTCGTTGGCTCGAGCAAACGCTCAACGAGTACAACTCGACGATGATCATCATCTCGCACGATCGTCACTTCCTGAACTCGGTGTGCACGCACATGGCCGACATGGACTTCGGCACGCTGAAGGTCTGGCCGGGCAACTACGACGACTACATGCTCGCGTCGGCACAGGCGCGCGAGCGCCAGGCCGCGGCGAACACGCGTGCGAAGGAGCGTGTCGCGGAACTGCAGGACTTCGTGCGCCGCTTCTCGGCGAACAAGTCGAAGGCCCGTCAGGCGACCAGCCGCGCGAAGCAGATCGACAAGATCAAGATCGAGGAATTCAAGCCGTCGTCGCGCCAGAACCCGTTCATCCGTTTCGAGTTCGAGAAGAAGCTGCACAACGTCGCGGTGGTCGCTGAAGAGATCACGAAGAAGTACGAGCGCACGATCTTCCAGAACTTCAACCTGTCGGTTCAGCCGGGCGAGCGGATCGCGATCATCGGCGAGAACGGCGCGGGCAAGACGACGCTGCTGCGTTCGCTGCTCGGCGCGCTCGAGCTCGAGCACGGCACGGTGAAGTGGTCCGAGAACGCGAACGTCGGCTACATGCCGCAGGACACGTACGAGGAGTTCCCGAACGACATCACGCTGATGGACTGGATCGACCAGTACCGCAAGGACGGCGACGACGAAACGATGGTGCGCGGCACGCTGGGCCGCCTGCTGTTCACGTCGGACGACATCAAGAAGTCGGTGAAGGTGCTGTCGGGCGGCGAGAAGGGCCGCATGATCTGGGGCAAGCTGATGCTCGGCCGCCACAACGTGCTGCTGATGGACGAGCCGACCAACCACATGGACATGGAGTCGATCGAGTCGCTGCAGATCGCGCTCGAGCAGTTCGAAGGCACGCTGATCTTTGTTTCGCACGACCGTGAGTTCGTGAGCGGGCTGGCGAACCGGATCATCGAAGTGCGGACGGATGGCACGCTGTTCGACTTTGGTGGCAATTACGAGGAGTTCCTGACGAGTCAGGGGCAGGAGTAAGTGTCCTGACGCTTCCGTTCATGTGTTGCGGTCTGGCCGTGGTACGAAGCTGGAGCGCATAGCAACGCGAAGCCGCGAGAAGCGCATCGGGCCCGCATCGACAGTATTGTCGATGCGGGCTTTTTCATGTCCGTGCGGGTGAAGCGCGGGGGTGTCGCACATTCCCGTTTCCTCCCCTCAATCGACTTCGGGTAAATTACGCTCCGGATACCACCCTCAATTCCGACCCGGAGCCGCCCCTCGATGCAGGATCATCCTCTCCCGCTCGATTTATCCGGCCTTGCGCCAAGCCTCTATGCACAGGGCACCGAGGAAGGCATCCTGGCGCGCCTGATGGAGCGGATCGCGCCGACCAACCGCTTCTGCGTCGATATCGGCGCAAGCGACGGCCTGCGCAACAGCAACACCGCGCGGCTGCTGCGCGAACGGGATTGGTCCGGCGTGCTGGTGGAAGGTAGCGCGTACCGCTTCGGCAAGCTTGCGGCCCACTACGCGGGAGCGGAACGCGTTCGCTTGCACCATGATCGCGTACAGCCCGACACGATCGACACGTTGCTCGCCGATGCCAACACGCCAACCGACTTCGACCTGCTGTCGATCGACATCGACGGCAACGACTATTGGGTCTGGCGCGGCCTGCAAGCGTTCCAGCCGCGTATCGTCGTGATCGAATACAACCCGTACTACACGCCGCCCGAGCGCTGGGTCATGTGCTTCAATCCGGACCACGAATGGGACGGCTCGACGTATTACGGCGCGAGTCTCGAATCGCTCGTCCATCTCGGCAGGCAGAAGGGCTATGAACTCGTCTGCTGCGACGACATGGGCAACAACGCGTTCTTCGTGCGGCAGGACCTGTACCCGCTGCTCGGCATCGCGAACAATGATCCTTCGGTGCTGTTCCGCCCGGCGATGTACAAGGTGCGCTACGTCGGGCACAACACGTTCCTGAGCGGCCATCCGTATCGATACGGGCCGGCCGAGCACATCTGAATGGACTCGCTCGCCGCGACCTTCGACGAGATCCGCGATGCCTATGCGCTGGGCCGCAGCGGGCCGCCGCGCCAGGTCGGCGAACGCGTGTGGCACCTGCCGACCGATGACGGCGGTGTGGCGGTCAAGCTCTACGCGTCCGGGCATCATGCGCGTGCGGCCAAGGAGGCCGCCGTGCTTGCGCACTTCGAGACGCATCGCGATGCGCGTTTCCGTGTGCAGATGCTGAAACGCACGACGTCCGGCGAGCCGCTGTGGACGGGCCAAGGCTCGCACGCGATGCTGACGCGCTGGGAAGCCGGGCAGTTCAGAACCTATGACACGTTTTCGCCGGCCGAATGGGATGCGCTCGGCGCGAGCCTGGCCGCGTTGCATCTGAGTCTCGAGCAGCTTCATTTGCCGCAGCTCGACACGCTCCGCGCACGCCTGACCGCGATCGACGCGGACGCAGTGCGCCGCGGCCTGCATGATGCACTCGATCGCGCACGCGCGAACCATGCCGCCGACAACCTGCGCCGCTACGTCGATCTCGCGCTGCGCCTGCTCGACCGCTACTATCCGGGCAGCATCGACGCGTTTCCCGTCGACGATCCGCAGCACCCGATCCACAACGACTACAACCAGTTCAACTATCTGTTCACGGGCACGCCGCCGCCGCTCATCCTCGACTGGGAAGCATCGATCGGCGCGCCGCGTGAATACGAGCTGGTGCGTTGCCTGAATCATCTGCCGCTGGAGGCGCCGCATCGGGCGGAAGCGTTCGTGCTGGCTTATCGGCGGACCCGGCCGGTCGATCCCGCGCGCATTGCATGGGCGGTCGATGCCGCGTGCCTGCAGCACGCGCTCAAGCTCTGGATCGTGCAAGGCTGGCTCGACGATCCGTCGCGCTTTGCATCGCATCTGAACGGCGCGGTGACGATGGCCTCCGCGATGGTGGATGCGCGCGACCGTCTGGTCGATTTCTTTTCCCGTTGTGTGGAAGCAGGACGCTGAAGTGAATGCCAATCTGAACCGGATGTCGAAGCCGACGCCGCCCACCGAGCGGCAGCATGTGTTTCCGCCGCCGCTCGATCGCGATTACCGCGTCGAAGACGGGCGCGTGCTGACGCGCTCGCTCGAAGCGCACATCGTCGATCACTGCAACCTGACCTGCGCGGAATGCTGCTCGCTGTCGCCGTTGCTGCCCGAGTGGTATGCAAGCCCCGCGTCGATCGAAGCCGATCTGCGCCGCGCCGCGAAGGTGCTGCGCCCGCGCATGTTCAAGCTGGTCGGCGGCGAGCCGCTGCTGCATCCGGCGCTCGTCGAACTCGTCCAGCGCGTGCGCGCCACGGGCATCGCGCCCGTGATCTCCGTCACGACGAACGGCCTGAAGCTCGGCGAGATGACCGACGCGTTCTGGCAGGCGGTGGATGCGCTGACGATCTCGCGCTATCCGAAGCCGTCGCTGTCGCCCGACCTCGTTGCGCACATCGAGCGCCAGGCCGCGCGCTTCGACGTGCGCCTGAACTGGAAGGTGCAGGACGTGTTCACGACGATGAACCGTGCGCAGCCCGGCACCGATCGTGACGCAGCGCAGCGCCTTTATCACGATTGCTGGATCCGCGAGCGCTGCCATATGATTCGCGACGGCATGTTCTACACCTGCACGCGTCCGGCGCATTTCCATACGCTCTACCAGGGCGAGAAGGATTTTCAGTCCGACGGCCTGCCGCTGCGCGACGACGCCGGCATGCTCGACGCGATGCTCGCCTATCTGCAACGCGAGGCACCGCTCGAAGCGTGCCTGCATTGCCAGGGCGGCAGCGCGCCGGTGGCGCCGCATCGCATCCTCAAACGCATTGAAGTGGACGCCTTGAAGGCGCGTTATCCATGATCGTCGGCACGCGCGACCTGTTCGGCTTCGACCGGCTTCACTACCATCCGCGCAGCGGTGCGGCGGCGTCCGGCATCCGGGCCGTCCTGCACGCATCGGGACAACCGGCCGGCGAGCCGGACGCGGCGGCCATCGCCGGTTACCTGAGCGGCGAGCGGCTGGTCGGCCGCACCGTGTTGCGCGACGTGCGCGCGGTGCCGCCCGGCCATGCGCTGATCCGTTCGCCGCAAGGGCTGACCGTGCAGCCGGCACCCGGGCAGCCGCAGCACGCCGATCTGGAAACCGTGCTGCGCGCATCGCTGCAGCGCGCGCTCGACAGCGGCAAGCGCGTCGCGCTGGCGCTGAGCGGCGGGCTCGATTCGGCGCTGCTGCTCGCGTTGCTGCGCGAACTCGGCGCGCAGCGGCACGTGGCGTCCTATGTCCTCGTGACCGACATGCCCGACTATTGCGAGCGCGATGCCGCACTCGAACTGGCCGCGCAGATGCAGGCGAACGTGAAGATCGTGCGCGCGAACGAGGCCGATTTCGTCGCGGCGCTGCCGAGAACGACGCATGCGGTCGAGGAGCCGATGTTCAACCTGCATCCGGTCGCGAAGCTGCTGCTCGCCGAGGCGATGGCCGGGGACGGCGTCGAGGTGGCCATCACCGGCGACGGCGCGGACCAGGTGCTGCGACGCGACCAGTCGGCCAACTATCTGCCGCTATGCCATGCATTGTTCGATGCGGCGTCGGTCGACCTGCATCCGCCGTTCGTCGACGCTGCCGTCGTCGCGCATCTGACGAGCATCGCGCCCGACCCGGACAAGCAATGCCTGCGCGATCTCGGTGCGCGCCTGAGCCTGCCGGACCGTCTCGTGCACGGCCCCAAGCGCGGGCGGCTCGCCCCGGCGATGGATCTCACGGCGCTGCTCGATCGCGACCGCATGCACGCGCTGGCCGACACGCTCGGCCTGGCCGCACCCACGCTGCAGGCGGATACCGAACGCGTGCTGTGGACGACGCTGTCGCTGATCCTCGATCATTTCGACCACCTCGATGCCGCGCATCGCCCAACCTGAATCGTTCATGAAACGCATCCTGTTCTGCGTGGTGCCCGAAAAGGGGCACGTCAATCCGTGTATCGGCCCGGCCCAGCATCTGCGCACAGCCGGGTGCGACGTCGCGTTCTATGCGCCGGCCGATATCAGTGCGCAGCTTGACGGTGCCGGAGGCTTCGAATTCGTCGGGCCGCGCGAAACGCCCGAGCGCCACGACCTGTCACGCGGCGCGAGCTTCGCCGCGAACATCCGCGACGCGGCCTGGCTGCGGCACTGGATCCGCACGCTGCTGATCGATCTCGCGCCCGCGCAGGTGGACGGCATTCGCGCGGTGCTGCGTGACTGGCGGCCCGACGTGGTCGTGATCGATCCGCTGCTCTATGCGGCGGCGATTGCCGCCGAACTGGAAGGGCTGCCGTGGGTCTCGATGTCGAATTCGCTGAATCCGGTGCTGCCGGACGATCTCGATTCGGAACTGCTGCGCACGGTGCGATGGCTCACGCCGGAACGCACGCGGCTGTTCGCGCGCTACGGGCTCGATGCGCGCTTTCGCGGATGCGACATCCTTTCGCCGCACCTGACGCTCGCGTTCACGACCGACGCGCTGGTCGGTGCGCCGCCGCCGGGTGTCGAGCTGGTCGGCCCGGCAATGCCGTCCGGCCCGCGCGGCGACGAGACGCCGTTCCCGTGGGAACGCCTCGATGCGGATCGTCCTTTGGTCTACATGTCGCTCGGCAGCCAGCTTTACTACCATCCCGACGTGTTTGCGAAGGTCATCGAGGCGACGCGCGCGACGTCGGCGCAACTGGTGCTGTCGGTGGGCGAGCTGGTCGATTCGGATCTGTTGCCGGCCGACGACGAGCGCGTGGTCGCCGTGCGTTACGTGCCGCAACTGGCGCTGCTGCAGCGCACGCACGCGTTCGTCAGTCACGGCGGCGCGAATTCGGTGATGGAGTCGCTTGCGAGCGGCGTGCCGATGCTGCTGTCGCCGTTCTGCAATGACCAGTTCCATTCGGCGCACTTCGTCGAGCGGGCCGGCGCGGGGTGCGTGCTGGATCTGCAGCAGGCCGGCGTGGCGGACATCGCCGATGCACTCGAACGCCTGCTGCGGCCCGGGACGTTGCGCGAGCAGGCGGCACGGATCCGCGCGAGCTATGCGTCGCGCGATGGTTCTGCCGAGGCGGCGCGCCTGATCAGCGCACTCGCTTCAGGAAACCGCCGGGCGACAGCGTCATGAGGACGCGGTCTTCGATGTCGTAGTCGACCTCGAAGCGGTTGTCGCGAGCGAGGAATTCATGCGCGGCGGTGGCCGGGTTGTTGCCTTTGCCGTACGGCTTGCCGTCGAACATCGACGCGGGCAGGTACTCCATGATGGTGTCCATCACGATCGCGTAACTGCCGGGCGTCACGAGCGGCGCATAGCATTCGAGTTCGCGCAGCACGTGCGCGTGGGTGTGCGTGAGATCGAGGATCACCATCACGCGTGCGCCGTCATCGATCTGCGCACGCACCGAGGCGAGCGTGTCGGCCGCGCATGATTCGCCTTCGATCAGCGTCATCCGGTGGGCGAGCCGGTGCGATTTGAGGCGCTGCCTGACCTCGTCGCGCAGGCGCGGCTCGATCGCGACGACGCGGCCGCTGTCGCCAGCGAGCTCCAGCATCGACGCGGAGAATACGACGCCGCCGCCCGCCGCGATCCCGGTCTGCACGATGCAGTCGGGACGCTCGCGCCAGATCAGCTCCTGGAGCGCGAGCATGTCGCCGGGCAGGTGGAAGAAGCGCTCGCCGAGCCAGCGTGTCTGGAACAGATGGTCGAATTCGGCGGCGCGTGTCAGCCATTCGATATTGATGTCCCGCATGCGGGCCGAGGGACGCTCTGACATGGTCAATGCAACGAGTAGGAGTGACGTGAAAACGCTGGAACCGTGGCTTCACCGGTACTGGAACATCGGGCCGGCGCGCATGCAGGCGCTGGCGTCGGGCCATACTAACAAAACGTATCTCGTCGAGTGCGATGCGGGGCGCGCGGTGCTGCGCGTGTCGTGGCCCGGCAAGGCGGTCGAGCAGGTGCATCGCGAGGCGGCGATGCTTGGCCATCTCGGCCACTCGCGTGCGGCGCCGATGCTGCCTGCGCTGCCGAAGCTGCGGCCGACCGTGGACGCACGGTCCGGCGTGCAACTGCCCGACGGGAGCTGGCTGCATTTGTTCGAGCATATCGACGGCCGCCCCGGCCTGCCGGACGAAGCGGAGGCGGGCGCGATCGATGCGATGCGTGCGCTTGCGCATCTGCATGCGGCGATGGCGGCGATACCCGTGACCGAATCGGCGCCGCTGGCCTGGCTCTCTGCGCGCTACGCACGTGTCGCGGCGCGCGCTGCGCCGTCGTTGCCGGGTGACTTGAGCGGCCACTACGAGACGATGATTCACCGGATCGGCGCACATCTCGACGCTGCTGCCCGCTGGCTGACGGGCGCGGTGCACTGGCTGCACGGCGACTATCACGCGGGCAACCTGCTGTATGCGGGGCACGCGGTGAACGGCGTGCTCGATTTCGACGATGTCGGGCAGGGCGCGCAGTGGCTCGAAGCGGCTTTTGCGTTGTTCGCGCTGTCGCGCGATGCGGGCAGGGACGATGGCTTCGTATTCGATGCGCAGCGTTGGGATGCTGGCCTGCAAGCCTATACCGCGACGCGGCCCGATGACGTGCCGGACTGGATGCACGACCGACGCGATGCGCTGATGGCCCTGTTCTGCGCGGACCAGACGCTGATCCATCTCGAAGCCGCACAACGCGGGCTGTGGACACCGGGGCCGGGCATCGGCTTTCTCGGCGGCTGGAGGCAGTTGCTCGGTGGTGCGGCGCCGGTACGCTAACCGGCTGCTTTATCAGCGCGGCCGATTCAGGAACAGGCGTACCGCTTCGACCGTATGGGGTCGCGCCTCGCCGTGACGCGATCCGTCGTGCATGCAGAACAGCACGTCACGTTGCCGTGCCGCGCTGGCGTCGACGTGCGCGCACATCGCGTCGAACAGCGCCTGCGGCGACGGCGCCGGCCGCTGCCAGTCGTCCAGTATCGCGGTCCAGCCCGTGTGTTCGCGCTGCAGCCGCGCCAGCACGCCGGCGCGACTGTCCTCCGGCATCAGGCCGTAAGGCAGGCGCAATGGAATCGTATCCGGCGCCGGAACGCCGGCTCGACGATAGGCTTCGCGAATCAGCGCGTCGGTCGTCTCGATCTCGTCGATCAGTGCATCGTCCGCCAGCGCGCCGGGCTTCGCGTGCGAATGGGTGTGATTGCCGAGTGGGTGGCCTTCGCTCACCATTCTTGCCGCGACATCGAGTGCGTTTTCGAGATTCTGGCCGAGCAGGAAGAAGGTCGCGTGGCATGACGCGGCGCGCAGGACATCGAGCAAGGGGAGTGTCGAGGGACCGGGCCCGTCGTCGAAACTGAGGCGAATGGACATTGCGGGTGAGTGCGTCGTTCAAGGTGTACCGGAGCAACGATAGCGCAAGTCGCGGCGAGCGGCGGCATGCGCATCCATTGGCCGGCTACTGGAGCGGCTCGATCGCCAGCGGACAGGTGCCGATCCGACGCAACTGCGTGCCGGTCCACGCGTAGAAGAACCGGGCGGCCTTCGCGCTGTTGTCGTCGCATTCGTCGTTGAAGCAGCCCGCGACGATCAGCAGCCTGCTGCCGGGACGGAAATCGACGCGCTCCTCGTCGTTGCCCATCACGCCTGCGATGGCCTGCACGCCGGGCATCGTGTACGTCGCGCCCGTGTACTTGTCGACGATCGCGAAATTCCGGCAATCCGTTCCGCAACCCCAGACCGCGACCCGGTAGTGGCCGGCAAAATTGGCCGGTTGCGTGAATTCGTCGCGAATGACGGTGCGGTAGCGGCGGGTTTCCCTGGTGGTCAGGCGGGGTGCCGCGGCCGGCTTGCGCGGCGCGCTCGCGGCGAGTGCCGGATAGCGGTCGAACGAAGGCGACGGGCATGCGGCGGCCGCCGTGGCCGTCGCCGCGCGGGCGGTGCCGGAACCGCAAAGCAGCGCGGCCGATGCGCCGGCGATCAGCAGAAGTCGATGGGCAGGCATCACGCGAGCATCCTTCAGGTTCGGGATGGGGATCGGGCCGGAGGGTCCGAACGGCCGGCGACGACGATTCTATGCCGCTTCACGCGCGCCGGCGACCTGGCGCCGCGATCGCGAGCCTGCGTCAAACCGACTTTCCGCACACGGCGCGCCGTCAAGCTTTGTCAAATTGCGGCGATATCACGATGCCTGACGTTTCGGGCCGCCTTCGAAGGCTGTCATGCACGGGTCGATTGCGTATCCTTGGATTCGATTCGCGGTACTCATGTCATCACAACCGGGAGGCTTCACATGAATGCACGTCTATACCGCGCGACCGTTGCCGGCGCGCTGATCGGATTGCTCGCGCCGTTTTCGGTGGCGCATGCGCAACTGGGCGATGTCCTGAAGCAGGTCGGCGGCGGCGGCGATGCAGGCGGCAGCGCGGGCGGTGCGCTCGGCAATCTCGGCGGCCTCGGCGGGGCATTGACGGGCGGGGGCGGTGCGTCGCTGATGCCGGGCAGCACCGGCAACGTCGCCGGCCTGCTGCAGTTCTGCATCCAGAACAACTATCTCGGCGGGGCGTCCGGCGGCGCGTCGTCGGTGAAGGACGCGCTGATGGGCAAGCTCGGCGGCAACGCATCGTCCGACAGCGGCTATACCAGCGGCGCGAGCGGGGTCCTCGATGCCGGCAACGGCAGCAAGCTCGACCTGAGCGGCGGCGGCCTGAAGCAGCAGGTGACCAAGCAGATCTGCGACAAGGTGCTGACGCAGGCGAAGTCGCTGCTGTAAGTGTCGCGGTGCCTGGCGGCGCAGGGGGCGGTGCGATGCGTACCGTTTCCGCAGGCCATTCCGGCCGCCCCACGCACATCATCGATGAGAAGACATCGATGAGCAGACGGGCGGCCGCGCGCTGTCGCGGCCCGCACGCATGGACTCAGTCGGCCAGCCGCTTGTCGGCGAGCGCCTTGCAGCAGTCTTCGTAGACCCATTGCACGAGTTTCGCCCGATAGTCGAGATCGTCGGTATCGACGATTTCCTCGACCGCGTCGCGGGCCCATGACGCATCGACGAACCCGGCATGCCGCTTCGCGATGTCCTGCGCAAGCGCCGCGAGCTTGGCAACGGCCAGCCAGTCGGCCTGGCGATGATGGCGGTCGAGCCAGCGGTGCGCGGCCTGGACCTGGAACGTGGCGTCCGGCCACGATTCGTTGAGGTAAAACGCGCCGAGATTGCCGCAGGTGAGCCAGCAAAGCAGTTCCAGGCGGTCTTGCGAGCCGAGGATATGGGGTGCGTCGGACATGGCAGCGCTCACGAAATACGTCGATTCCGGGCGGCGCCGGTTGCATTGGGCCGGTGCCGATATTAAAAACATAGCACGATGCGGGCCCGACCGCGCACCCGGGCGGATGCTGACATGGCGGCGGTGAAACGGACGCCGCGCCGGCGAGGATCGCCGACGGCGAAGTGAGGGGACAGCGGGAACGGAAAGTGCGCACGCGCGTGAGGAGCGGCGGGGAATGAGGCGGCCGGGGAACGGCCGCCGGCGCCGTGAAGCGGGCCCGTTGCCGGGCCCGCCGCAGCCCGGCCCGCGAGCCCGGCTGCCGGTGAGTGAACTCAGGTCGTCGTGTGCGTGGCGCGCGCGATCGAGCGGATGCTGCGCTCGACGCGGATCAGGATGATCAGCACCGCGAGCGACACGAACGAATACAGCGCGACGAGCGCGGCGACGCCCGCGTAGCGCGCGGTCTGGCCGTTCTCGGCAGCGGTTTCTTCCGCGGCCTTCTTTTCGTCGTCGATCGCGGTGCGGCGTGCGTCGTAGCGCTGCGAGAAGTCGCGCATGACCGTCGACACGACGTCGGTGTACGCCTGCTCGCGCGCATATTCGTCGCCGTGACCGGTGACCTTCTTCTTGACGCTGGCCGCGACGTCCGGGCGCGACAGCACCTTGTCGAGATATGCGATCTGCTGCTCGTAGTACGCGACGTCCGGATGGTCGTCGTCGCCGAGCACGCGCTGGAACGACGGCTCGTACGCGTCGCGATCGACCGCGTAGTCCGGCGACAGGGCCGCGCGCCCGTGCTTCTGCACGATGCCGGACAGTTGCGTCGACAGGCGCAGCGCGGGCGACGCATCGTCGTCCTTGGCTGCGGCGCCGCCGGCGGCCGGCGTGGCCTTGGCGGGTGCATCGTTCTCCCACGCGAACGATGCGGGATCGACCTGGATGGCCGAATCGACCTTCGGCGGTTTCGACAGGCGCGCATCGAGTGCGACCACGCCGAATATGACCCCGCCGATCAGGACTGCGGTCGCGAACAACAGCACGATCACGCGCAATACCTGAAGATAGCCGCCCTCGATTTTGGTCAGGATGCTCAAGGCATTCTCCTTTCTTATGATGAATGAGGCGCCGAGGCTAAAGACCTTTCGAATGGCTGTCAATCGTCACGGCGGGTCACACCGGCGGACCGAAACGCTCGCTAGAATGGCGGCTTTCCTGGAGGCGGAAAGCGATGAAACTCTACGACCAGTTCTATATCGACGGCGCGTGGCGCAAACCGGCCGGCACCGGCACGATCGACGTGATCGACTCGGGCACCGAGGCCGTGATCGGCCGGATTCCGGAAGGTGTCGCGTCCGACGCGCAGGACGCGATCCGCGCGGCGCGCGCAGCCTTCGACGCGTGGGCGGCCACGCCGCCCGCGACGCGCGCGGGCTACCTGCGCAAGATCGTCGAGCATCTGCAGGCGCGCAGCGAGGAACTCGCGCAGTCGATCACCGGCGAAGTCGGGATGCCGATCAAGCTGTCGCGCGCGATCCAGGTCGGCGGCCCGATCTACAACTGGAAGGCGTATGCGAAGCTCGCCGAGTCGTTCGAATTCGAGGCGCAGGTCGGCAACTCGCTCGTCGTGCGCGAGCCGGTCGGCGTCGTCGCGGCGATCACGCCGTGGAACTATCCGCTCAACCAGATCACGCTGAAAGTTGCGCCGGCGCTCGCGGCCGGCTGCACGGTCGTCCTGAAGCCGTCCGAAGTCGCGCCGCTCAATGCGTTCATGCTCGCCGAAGCGATTCACGCAGCCGGGCTGCCGGCTGGCGTGTTCAACCTCGTGTGCGGCTATGGCCCGGTGGTCGGTGAAGTGCTGGCCACCGATCCGGATGTCGACATGGTGTCGTTCACGGGCTCGACGCGCGCCGGCAAGCGCGTGGCCGAGCTGGCGGCCGCGGGCGTCAAGCGCGTCGCGCTCGAGCTGGGCGGCAAGTCGGCGTCGGTGATCCTCGACGATGCCGATTTCGCGACGGCGGTGAAGGGCACGGTCAACGCGTGCTACCTGAACGCGGGGCAGACCTGCTCGGCGCACACGCGCATGCTGGTACCGGAAGCGCGCTACGACGAGGCGCGCGCGATCGCGAAGGCGGCGGCCGAAACCTACGTCGCCGGCGATCCGCGGCAGGATGCGACGCGCCTCGGCGCGCTGGCATCGGCCGTGCAGCAGCAGCGCGTGCAGGACTACATCCAGCGCGGGATCGACGAAGGCGCCGAACTCGTGACGGGCGGCACGGGCCTGCCGGAAGGGCTGGATAAAGGCTTCTTCGTGAAGCCGACCGTGTTCGGCCGCGTCGATCCGAAATCGACGATCGCGCAGGAAGAAATCTTCGGGCCGGTGCTGTCGATCATCACGTATCGCGATGAAGACGAGGCCGTGCGGATCGCGAACGATTCGCCGTACGGGCTCGGCGGCGCGGTATGGGCCGGCAGCGACGAACGCGCGATGGGCATCGCGCGCCGCATCCGCACCGGGCAGGTCGACATCAACGGCGGCGCATGGAACATGGCCGCGCCGTTCGGCGGCTACAAGCAGTCGGGGCACGGCCGCGAGAACGGCGTGTACGGGCTCGAAGAATATCTCGAGTACAAGTCGATGCAGCTCAAGCCCGCGAAGCCGGCCTGAGCGTTTCTCACGCATGACATGAAAACGGCACGCTCGCGTGCCGTTTTTTATTGACGGCCGTCAAGGTGCGCGTCGGTGGATCGTCGATCATCGCGGTTCCGATGTTCCGACGAGGTTTCAGATGACCGTACGCACTTCCTTTCCGCCGCTGACGATTCGCGGCCGCACCTTGTTGCCCGTCGTGCAGGGCGGCATGGGCGTCGGCATCTCCGCGCACCGGCTGGCGGGCAGCGTCGCGCGCGAAGGCGCGGTCGGCACGATCGCGAGCATCGACCTGCGCCACCATCATGCGGACCTGCTCGCGCGTTGCCGCGCGCAACCCGATCGCGCGACGCTCGAGGCCGCGAACCTCGAGGCGCTCGCACGCGAGATCCGCCTCGCGAAGACCTACAGCGAAGGGCGCGGGATGATCGCGGTCAACGTGATGAAGGCCGTGAGCGCGCATGCGGACTACGTGCGGGTCGCGTGCGACGAGGGGGCGGACGCGATCGTGATGGGCGCGGGCCTGCCGCTCGACCTGCCCGATCTCACGCAAGGCCACGACATTGCGCTGATTCCGATCCTGTCGGACAGCCGCGGGATCGCGCTCGTGCTGAAGAAGTGGATGAAGAAGGGGCGCCTGCCCGACGCGATCGTGATCGAGCATCCGGCGCATGCGGGCGGCCATCTCGGCGTCACGCAGATCGACGACATGCACGACCCTCGCTTCGATTTCGCGCGCGTGCTCGACGAGACCGCCCAGGTGATGGCGTCGCTCGGCCTCGCGCGCGAAACGATCCCGCTGATCGTTGCGGGCGGGATCAACAGCCACGACACGGTGCGCGCGGCGTTCGACGCCGGTGCGAACGGCGTGCAGGTGGGGACGCCGTTCGCGGTGACGGAAGAAGGCGATGCGCATCCGCACTTCAAGCGCGTGCTGGCCGATGCGACACCCGAGGACATCGTCGACTTCGTCAGCGTGACCGGGTTGCCCGCGCGCGCGGTGAAGACGCCGTGGCTCGATCGTTACCTGCGCAACGAGACGCGCATCCGCACCAAGCTCGGTGCGCTGAAACAGCGTTGCCCGACCGCGCTCGAATGCCTGAGCGTATGCGGCTTGCGCGACGGCATCGAGAAGTTCGGCCATTTCTGCATCGATACGCGGCTCGCGGCCGCGCTGCGTGGCGACGTGGCGAACGGGCTGTTCTTCCGCGGCCGCGAAGCGTTGCCGTTCGGCCGTGCGATCCGCAGCGTGCGCGATTTGCTCGACCTGCTGCTGACGGGCCGTGCGACGGAGCCTGCGGCAAACCGCCCCACGTTTACGCTGGCTTGACGAATATCAAGATAAAGAAAAGACCCTACAGGGAGAATGGAAACCATTCTTTGGGGGTCCGTACCATGCATAAAACGATTCGAACTTGTGTCACCGCTGCGGCCGTTGCTGCCGCTTTCGCCGCGATGCCTTCGCTGTCGCACGCAGCCTCGCCGGGGGACGGCATCAACCAGGGCGACGTCCTGGTCCGGCTGCGCGCGATCAGCATCCAGCCGAACGAACGCGCGAGCGATACGCTGGGCGCGCTCAACGTCGGGGTGAACAACGCGATCGTGCCCGAGCTCGACTTCACGTACATGATCCGCGACTACCTCGGCGTCGAGCTGATCCTGGGTACGTCGCGGCACCAGCTGACGTCGAGCGTCGGCAATCTCGGCGGCGTGGGCGTGCTGCCGCCGACGCTGCTGCTGCAGTACCACTTCAACCATGCCGGCAAGGTGCGTCCGTACGTCGGCGCGGGCGTGAACTACACGTACTTCTACAACAACGGGCTCAACGTCGGCGGGCAGGGCGTGTCGATCAACAAGAGCAGCTTCGGCCCCGCGCTGCAGTTCGGCGTGGACGTGCAGGTGACGAAGAAGATTTTCATGAACGTCGACGTGAAGAAGATCTGGATGAGCACCGATGCGACGCTGGGCGACAAGGGCATCGGCACGCTGCACATCGATCCGCTGATCGTCGGCGTGGGCGTCGGGATGAAGTTCTAGACGCGAAGGGAAAAGAACAGAGTTGGGGTTGGCGGCATGTCGGTCGGCATGCCGCTTTTTTTATGCGCGGCGGCGGCGGATTTACAGCTTGTCGTACTGGAAGCGCATCGCGGTGCCTTCGCGCGAGATGCGCTCCCACACCGCGCGCTTTTCGTCGTCGCTCAGGAACACCCAGTTCGACACTTCGGCAGCCGTGCGGCCGCAGCCCTTGCAGACTTCGTCGAAGAGGGTCGAGCACACGCCGATGCAGGGGCTGTCGGGCAGGTCGTGGAGATTGGAGGCCATCGGAAGGGTTCACGCCGTTGAATCGTCAGCCGCCATTTTAATGCATCGCGGCCGGACGGTCGGACGGGTGCGGCCGGCATGCCGTACCGGTGCAGGGGCGTGACAGTACGGCGGGTTCGGGCACAGCGCGCCAGGCGGTTCGCGTCCGGCCCGCGGACGCAGGTGCGCCGCCGCCCGTTTTTCCCGGTGGACAGCCGCCGATTACCCGATAGAATTCCCCGGGAACGCCCCGCCGCACGGGCGGCCAGCCTGGCCGGCGGCGGTAATCTGTTCCGTTTGCGCGACACCGGCATGATTTTTTTGTGACGGGGCGCGAATGATGGTAGTTTTCGGGGTTTTCGAGGGGCGGCGCGCCAGAATGCGCCGTCATGACGAGGCAGACGGCAGCCGGACACACGGTCCGGCCGTAGGGAGAACGGGATGAAAGCAAAGGTAGTGGGCCGGTTCGCAGCGCTCGCGCTGTGCGTGGGTGCATCGGCGGCAGCGGCGAAGGATACGCAGCTCAATGTCTATAACTGGTCGGACTACATTGCGAAGGACACGATCCCGAACTTCGAGAAGCAGGCCGGCGTCAAGGTCCGCTACGACAACTACGACAGCGACGACACGCTGCAGGCGAAGCTGCTGACGGGCAGCTCGGGCTACGACATCGTCGTGCCGACCAGCAACTACGCGGGCAAGCAGATCGCCGCCGGCATCTTCGCGCCGCTCGACAAGTCGAAGCTGCCTAACCTCAAGTACCTCGATCCGCAACTGATGGCGCTCGTCGCCGGCGCGGACCCGGGCAACAAGTACTCGGTGCCCTGGGCGTACGGCACGACCGGTCTCGCGTACAACCTGACGAAGGCGCAGCAGGCGCTCGGCAAGGTGCCGCTCGACAACTGGGACATCCTGTTCAAGCCGGAAAACATCTCGAAGCTGAAGACCTGCGGCGTGTCGGTGCTCGACGCCCCCGACCAGATGTTCGCGGCGACGCTGCACTACATCGGCAAGGATCCGATGAGCACGAACCCGGCCGACTACAAGGCCGCGATGGAAGTGCTGAAGAAGATCCGCCCGTACATCACGCAATTCAACTCGTCGGGCTACATCAACGACCTGGTCGGCGGCGACATCTGCTTCGCGTTCGGCTGGTCGGGCGACGTCGTGATCGCGAAGCATCGCGCGATCGAGGCGAAGAAGCCGTACAAGGTCGAGTACTACATTCCGAAGGGCGGCGCGCCGGTGTGGTTCGACGTGATGGCGATCCCGAAGGACGCGAAGAACAAGGATGCCGCGCTGCAGTGGATCAACTACATCGAGGATCCGAAGGTGCACGCGGCGATCACGAACGCGGTGTACTACCCGAGCGCCAACGCAGAGGCCCGCAAGTACGTGCGGCCCGACGTCGCGAACGACCCGGCCGTCTATCCGCCGGCCGACGTCGTGAAGACGCTGTTCCTGCTCAAGCCGCTGCCGCCTGAAATCCAGCGTCTGCAGACGCGTCTGTGGACCGAGCTGAAGTCGGGCCGCTGACGCGAGCCGGAGTGAATCAGCAGTCATGAAGCCCCTGGTGCCCCCGGGGGCTTTGTTCGTTCAACGCAGGAGAGAAGCAGCACATCATGAATAGCCAGTCGGGCGCGCCGGTCGCGGGCGCGCCGTCCTCCGTTTCCTCCTCCGGCGCCGATGCGCGCGCCGAGAACTTTGTCCAGATCGTCGACGTCGTCAAGAAATTCGGCGACACCGAAGCCGTGCGCAGCGTCAACCTGACCGTGCGCCAGGGCGAGCTGTTCGCGCTGCTCGGCAGCTCGGGCTGCGGCAAGTCGACGTTGCTGCGGATGCTCGCGGGCCTCGAGACGGTCACGTCGGGCAAGATCCTGATCGACGGCGAGGACCTCGCGCAGATGCCGCCGTACAAGCGGCCCGTGAACATGATGTTCCAGTCGTATGCGCTGTTCCCGCACATGTCGGTCGAGTCGAACGTCGCGTTCGGTCTCAAGCAGGAAGGCACGCCGAAGGCCGAGCTGAAGGAGCGCGTCGCTTCGGCGCTCGAACTCGTGCAGATGAGCAAGTACGCGAAGCGCAAGCCGCATCAGCTGTCCGGCGGCCAGCAGCAGCGCGTCGCGCTCGCGCGCTCGCTGGTCAAGCGGCCGAAGCTGCTGCTGCTCGACGAGCCGATGTCCGCGCTCGACAAGCAGATCCGCCAGCGCACGCAGATCGAGCTCGTCAACATCCTGAACAAGGTCGGCGTCACCTGCATCATGGTCACGCACGACCAGGAAGAGGCGATGACGATGGCCAATCGCCTCGCGGTGATGAGCGAAGGGCAGATCGTGCAGATCGGCTCGCCGAACGAGGTGTACGAATATCCGAACAGCCGCTTCTCGGCCGAATTCATCGGCTCGACGAACCTGTTCGACGGCGTGACCGTCGAGGACGAACCCGACCACGTGTACATCGAGTCGCCGGAGCTGCCGAGCCGGCTGTACGTGAGCCACGGGATCTCGGGCCCGCTCGGGATGCCGGTCACCGTGTCGGTGCGCCCCGAACGGATCGCGCTCACGCGCAAGCCGCCCGAAGGCGCGTTCAACTGGGCGCGCGGCCGGATCAGCAACGTCGCGTACATGGGCGGCTACTCGCTGTATCACGTGAAGCTCGACGGCGGCAAGACGGTGATCGCGAACGTGTCGAGCCTCGCGATTTCGGAGCTCGAGACGCCGGCGCTCGGCGACGAGATCTACGTGCGCTGGAGCGCGACGGCCGGCGTGGTGCTGACGTCATGACCGCGTTCAAGTCCCTGCTCGAGTGGCCGGTGCGGCGCTTCAACCTGACGGGCGCCACGGCGGTCGTCGCCGGGCCGTTCACGTGGCTCGTGCTGTTCTTCCTCGTGCCGTTCGTGCTGGTCGTCAAGATCAGTTTCGCGGAGCTGCAGCTCGGCATTCCGCCGTACACGGAGCTCGCGTCGTACGCGGACGGCGTCGTGCACGTCGCGCTGAACCTGTCGCACTATGCGTTCCTGTTCACGGACAGCCTGTATTTCGCGACTTACGTGAATTCGGTGTGGGTGGCCGCGATCACGACGCTGCTGTGTCTGCTGATCGGCTATCCGATGGCTTACTACATCGCGCGCTCGAACCCGGCGACCCGCAACCTGCTGATGATGGGCGTGATGCTGCCGTTCTGGACGTCGTTCCTGATCCGCGTGTATGCGTGGATCGGCATCCTGAAGAACAACGGGCTGCTGAACAACTTCTTGATGTGGATCGGGCTCACGCATACGCCGATCGAGCTGTATCGCACCAACTACGCGGTGTACATCGGGATGGTCTATTCGTACCTGCCGTTCCTCGTGATGCCGCTCTACGCCCACCTCGTGAAGATGGACCTGCGCCTGCTCGAAGCCGCGTACGACCTCGGCGCGAAGCCGTGGAAGGCGTTCGTGCAGATCACGCTGCCGCTGTCGAAGAACGGGATCATCGCGGGCTGCCTGCTCGTGTTCATCCCGGCGGTCGGCGAGTACGTGATTCCCGAACTGCTCGGCGGCGCGAACACGCTGATGATCGGCCGCGTGATGTGGAATGAGTTCTTCAACAACGCAGACTGGCCGATGGCGTCGGCGGTGACCTGCGCGATGGTGCTGCTGCTGCTCGTGCCGATGGCGATGTTCCAGCACTTCCAGGCGAAGGAGCAGGGAGGCCGCCGATGAAGCCGAATCGTTACCTGCAGTTCGCGGCGCTGTTTGCCGGCTTCGCGTTCCTTTACATCCCGATCATCAGCCTGATCGTCTATTCGTTCAACGAGTCGAAGCTCGTCACCGTGTGGTCGGGTTTCTCGTTCCGCTGGTACGCGGCGCTCGTCGAGGACGACGAGCTGCTGACGGCCGCGTGGCTGTCGCTGAAGATCGGCGTGCTGACCGCGTTCGCGTCGGTGTTCATCGGCACGTGGGCCGGCTTCGTGCTCGCGCGGATGGGGCGCTTTCGCGGTTTCGCGCTGTTCAGCGGGATGATCAACGCGCCGCTCGTGATTCCCGAGGTGATCCAGGGGATCTCGCTGCTGCTGCTGTTCATCGAGCTGGCGAAGTGGATCGGCTGGCCGGCCGAGCGCGGCGTGTTTACGATCTGGCTCGGCCACGTGATGCTGTGCATCTCGTACGTCGCGATCATCGTGCAGTCGCGCGTGCGCGAGCTGAACCCGTCGCTGGAAGAAGCCGCGCTCGATCTCGGTGCGACGCCGCTGAAGGTGTTCTTCACGATCACGCTGCCGCTGATCTCGCAGGCGCTGATCGCGGGCTGGCTGCTGTCGTTCACGCTGTCGATCGACGACCTCGTGCTGTCGGCGTTCCTGTCGGGCCCCGGCTCGACGACGCTGCCGCTCGTGGTGTTCTCGCGTGTGCGGCTGGGCTTGAACCCGGAGATGAACGCGCTCGCGACGCTGTTCATCGTCGCGGTGACGGCCGGCGTCGTGATCGCGAACTTCGTGATGCTGCGCCAGGAACGCAAGCGGATGGCGGGGTTCGCGGCCTGACGTTCGGGTTGCGATCGCTACTGTAAAAAAACGCCCGGTGCCGACGACGAGTCGGGCCGGGCGTTTTGTTTGGGTGGCGCTGCGTGTGGATCGGTGCTGGTCTATACGCGATTGCGACAGATGAACGGCATCGTAGACGGGACGCGGGTTCGATTCCCGCGCCCGGTCGCGCACCGCCCTACGCGCCGAACGCCGCCTTCGCCAGCAGCCCGAGCGCGACGCACACGAGCACGGCCGCGAACCCGGCCTGCACGTGCCGCGCGGCGAGGTGGCGCGACGCGCCACGACCGGCGGCCATGCCGAGCGCGGTGGCGACGGTGAACCACAGCGTCACGTCGAGCGGTGCGCGCGTGCCCGACACGAGCGTGGCGAACACGCCGCCGGTGCCGACGAGCGCGATCACCATCAGCGACGTCGCGACGACACCGTGCATCGACACGTTCGTGAACTTGCGCAGCATCGGCACGATCACGAAGCCGCCGCCGACACCGAGCAGCCCCGTCATCAGGCCCGTCATCGCGCCGGTCGACGCCAGCGCGACGCCGACCGGCCAGGACCACACGAGCCGGCCCGTATCGGGATTCACGCGGCCGACGCACAGCGGCGACGCTTCCGCGTCGACCGGCGCGTGCCGCAGCGCTTGCAACAACAGGCGGCCGGCGACGACCAGCATCGTCAGCGCGAACAACGCGAGCAGCAGGCGTTGCGGCAGCACGTGCGCGAGCCGCACGCCGAGCGTGGTCAGCGGCACGCCGGCCACGGCCATCAGCAGCGCCGCGCGATAGCGCACGAGCCCGCGGCGGAAACCTTCGAGCGCGCCGAGCGCGGCGCTGCCGGCCACTGCGACGAGCGCGACGGGCGTGGCCTGCTGCATCGGCCAGCCCATGCCGACGACGAGCGCGGGCACCGCGAGGATGCCGCCGCCGGCGCCGGTCAGGCCCAGCACGGCGCCGACGAAACCGCCCAGTACGAGGGAAATCAGCATGACGTCAGCGGGCTCCGGTCAACGTGCGATCGCGGGCTTCGCAAGCCATTCGCGGCCCTTGAGCATCGCCTTCCAGTAAAGCGGCGGCAGCACGCGCTCCTTGAGCAGCCACGCGAGCCGCGACGGGCGCTTGCCGTCGATCAGCCACGCGGGGAAGGTCGGCGCGACCTTGCCGCCGTACAGGAATTCGGCGAGCACGATCTTGCCGCGCTCGACGGTGAGCGGGCACGAGCCGTAGCCGTCATAGGCGGCATCGCCGTGCGCGCGGCCGAGCGACGCGAGCAGGTTGTGCGCGACCACTGGCGCCTGCTTGCGGGCGGCCGCGGCCGTTTTCGCGTTGGTCGTGTTGGTGGCGTCGCCGAGCGCGTAGACGTCCGGATACTGCTTGTGCCGCAGCGTCGCCGGATCGACGTCGATCCAGCCGGCTGCATCGGCGAGCGGGCTCGACCGCACGAAGTCGGGCGCCTTCTGCGGCGGCACGACGTGGATCATGTCGAACGCACGCACGACGGTTTCCTTGCCGCCGTCCGGCAGCGCGCGCGTGAACGTCGCGCGTCGCGCGGGCCCGTCGATCGACACGAGGTTGTGGCCGAACGACAGCGCGATGTCGTAGCTTTTCACGTATTCCATCAGCGCGGGCACGTAGTCGGCGACGCCGAACAACGCGGCACCAGCATTCAGGAACTCGACGTTCGCGGCCTCGAGGCGGCCCGCGCGCCGCCAGTGGTCGCACGACAGGTACATCGCCTTCTGCGGCGCGCCCGCGCACTTGATCGGCATCGGCGGCTGCGTGAAGAGCGCGTTGCCGCCGCGGAATGCGCGAACGAGTTCCCACGTGTACGGCGCGAGATCGTAGCGGTAGTTGGACGTGACGCCGTTGCGGCCGAGCGTGTCGGCCAGGCCTTCGATCCCGTGCCAGTCGAGCTTGAGCCCCGGGCACACGACGAGCTTGCGATAGCCGATGCGGCGGCAGCCGTCGAGCACGACCGTGTGCGCGTCGGGCTCGAAGCCCGCGACGGCGGCCTGGATCCGGTGCACGCCGCGCGGCAGCACGTCGGTCATCCGGCGTGCGGTGGTCTCGGGCCGGAATACGCCCGCGCCGACCATCGTCCAGCCCGGCTGGTAGTAGTGGACGTCGGCCGGATCGATCACCGCGATGTCGAGCGATGCGTCACGCGCGAGCAGGCTCGATGCAACCGCGATGCCTGCTGCGCCCGCGCCGACGATCACGATGTCGTGCCGCGCGTCGACGGCCGGTGCCGCCTGCCTGCCGCCTTGCGCGACGCGTGAGGCGATCGCGTGCAGGTCGTAGCCGGCCGCAGCGGCCGTCGCGACGATGTCGTTCAGCGGACGCAGGCCGGCTTGCGACAGCGCCCACAGCGTGGCCGAGCGCGTGCCGCTGCGGCAGTACGCGAGCACCGGCCCTTCGAGCGACGCGACGAGCGCGCCGAACTGCGCGGCCTGGTCGTCGGTCACCTTGCCGGTATCGACCGGCAGGTAATGCACGTCGATGCCGAGCGGCGCGGCGACCGCGCGGATTTCGGTGACGGTCGGCTGGTCGGGGCCTTCGCCGTCGGGGCGGTTGCAGATGATCGCGCGGATGCCGGCCGCGTGAAGCGCGGGCAGGTCGGCCGCCGCGATCTGCGGCGAGACCGACAGCGTGTCGGTCAGCTTGCGGATGGTCATGTCGGGGGTCTCCGGATGGGGGGCGTGTCGCTCAGATCGCGTCGAGCGGGATCTTCAGGTAGCGCACGCCGTTGTCTTCGGGCTCGGGCAGGTGGCCGGCGCGCATGTTGACCTGCACGGACGGCAGCATCAGCACGGGCATCGCGAGCGTGGCGTCGCGCGCGGTGCGCATCGCGACGAAATCGTCCTCGGTCACGCCGTCCTTCACGTGCACGTTCGCGCGGCGCTGCTCGGCCACGGTCGTCTCGAACTGCACGTCGCGGCCACCCGGCTGGTAGTCGTGGCACAGGTACAGGCGCGTGTCGGGCGGCAGGCCGAGCACGCGCGCGATCGAGCGGTACAGCGTGCGCGCGTCGCCGCCGGGGAAGTCGCAGCGGGCCGTGCCGTAGTCGGGCATGAACAGCGTGTCGCCGACGAATGCCGCGCGCTGTGTCGCGTCGTCGACGCAGTAGGTCATGCATGCGGGCGTGTGGCCCGGCGTATGCAACGCGCGGATCGTCAGCGCGCCGAGCGCGAGCGTGTCACCGTCGTCGAGCAGCCGGTCGAACTGGCGACCGTCCTGCGCGAAGCCGGGGCCCGCGTTGAACAGCGTGCCGAACACGTGCTGCACGCGGCGCACGTGCGAGCCGATCGCGATCCGGCCGCCGACGTGTTCCTTCAGGTACGGCGCGGCCGACAGGTGGTCGGCGTGCACGTGGGTTTCCAGCAGCCAGTGCACGTCCGCGCCGAGTTCGGCGACGCGGGCGATCAGCCGGTCGGCGCTCGCGGTGTGCGTGCGGCCGGATTTCGGGTCGTAGTCGAGCACGCTGTCGATCAGCGCGCACGCGCGGCTCACGGTATCGAGCAGCAGATAGCTGACGGTGTGGGTCGCCGGGTCGAAAAAGCCTTCGACCGACAGCGTGGTGGCATGGCTCACGGGGTGTCCTCGATCGGGTTCTGCATCTGCAATCGGGATGGGTTACTCAAGAAGCGTGCCAGCGTGCGCCGACGCACCGGCCGATCCGCCAGGGACTTGATTCGGCTCGGGTTTTCGGTGCAGTTGCAGCGATGCGCGGGTGTTGGCGGCACCCGGCTGCGGCTGCTGACTGCCATGTTTGGCAGTGTCGTGGCAGAATTGGCAGCCTGCCTGGCAGTTCGTCAGGCTGCCTTTCACCGAGCGTCCGCATGAATCCGCACGACACCATCCCGATCGTCCCCGCGCCGCGCCGCGACGCCATGCCCGACGTGCGCGCGCTCGTCGCGTATCTCGAGCAGGATCCGCAGCCGATGATCGTCGTCGATCCCGACTACCGCATCCTCGCGGCGAACGATGCGTACCGGCGCCAGTTCGGGGTCGCGGGCGTCGAGCACGTGGGCCGGCACTGTTTCCAGGTCTCGCATCACTACGACGTGCCGTGCGACCAGGCCGGCGAGCATTGCCCGATGAAGCAGGCGCTCGAATCGCGCGGGCTGAACCGCGTGCTGCACATCCACCATACGCCGCGCGGCCCCGAGCATGTCGACGTCGAATTGCGGCCGATCTTCGATGCCGACGGCAACGTGATCGCGTACGTCGAGCGGCTGACGACGGTGCGCAGCGCGTCCGCGCAGCCGAGCGCGGAAGGGCTCGTCGGCGGCGCCGACGCGTTCAATGCGGCGCTCGGCGCGTTGCAGCGCGTCGCGCCGTCGATGTTGCCGGTGCTGCTGCTCGGCGAATCGGGCACCGGCAAGGAGCTGTTCGCCCGCGCGCTGCACGAGGCGAGCGACCGCGCGATGGGGCCGTTCGTCGTCGTCGATTGTTCGGGGATCGCCGAGACGCTGTTCGAGAGCGAACTGTTCGGTTACGAGAAGGGCGCGTTCACGGGTGCGAACCAGCGCAAGCCGGGCCTCGTCGAGACCGCGCAGGGCGGCACGCTGTTTCTCGACGAGATCGGCGACGTGCCGCTGCCGATGCAGGTGAAGCTGCTGCGCCTGATCGAGTCGGGCACGTTCCGCCGTGTGGGCGGCGTCGAGGCGCTGCGTGCGGATTTCCGGCTGGTCGCGGCTACGCACAAGCCGCTGCGCGAGATGATCGACGACGGCCGGTTCCGGCAGGACCTCTACTACCGGATCAACGCGTTTCCGATTCCATTGCCGGCGCTGCGCGAGCGGCGCGGGGACGTCGCGCTGCTGGCCGAATCGATCCTGCGGCGGATCGCGAACACGCGTGCCAGTGCGGGCGATGCGGGCGCGCGGCCGTTCGCGGCCCGGCCGTTCGTGCTGACCGAGCGCGCGCTCGCGTGTCTCGATGCGTACGCGTGGCCGGGCAACATCCGCGAGCTGCGCAACGTGCTCGAACGCGCGTGCCTGTTCGCGGACGACGGGACGATCCGGATCGAGCATCTGCCCGCAGAGCTGGTCGCCGCATCGGGCGCGCCGCAGGACCGGGCTGCCGATGCGCGCGGCGTGTCGGACGCGGAACTCGTGCGCATCGCGCGCACGTTCGACGGCACGCGCAAGGCGCTCGCCGAGCAGGTCGGGATGAGCGAGCGGACGTTGTACCGGCGGATGAAGGCACTGGGGCTCGGGACGCGCGAGCGCTGAGCGTGCGCACGCGACGGGTGGCTGGCAGCGGCAGGCGGCTTTGTCGATAATGGCGCGTTCGAATCTGCCTCCCCCTCGCCGATGAAAAGACGCCTCCTTTCGCCTTGCCTGTTTCTAGCAGCCTCTGCGCTGTGCAACGTGGCGCAGGCCGCCGCCGAGTACACGTGGACCGACGCGGCCGGCGCGCATGCGGTGACGCTCGCGAGAACCGAGTCCGGCGACGACGTCGAACTCAAGGTCGCCGCGACGCTCGACGGCCGGCCCGACTGGACCGTGCGTGACTACGTGAAGGCATGCCCGGTCGACGTGATTCTCGACGTCGTCCCCGCGTCGATCGAAATGCGCGACCTGCTCGGCAACGGCCGCAAGCAGTTCCTGTTCGCGTACAAGATCGGCTGTCGCGGTGATGTGAGCGCCGACCAGGTCAAATACTTCCTGATCGACCAGGGCACGAAGTACGTGCTGCGCGGCGAGGAAACGGTCACGGTCAACGGCAAGTTCATGGACGGCGGCGCGGCGCCCGTGCCGAATGCGGACCTGAAAGCCCAACCCGCGTTTCTGCGCTACATGACGAAGCACTGGCACGGGATCAGCGTGCGCGACTATCGGTAGGGACGCGCGCGGCGGCCGCGACGGTGCGTTCGACATGCGCCTGTCGAGGTGAATCGAGCGTGCTGTACGATAAGAAATCATGGATGTGCGATGATTAATTATCGTTTTACGATAATTTTCGGTGTACACTCAACGCACATTCATTTCCCGCCGAGGACTTCGCATGCATTCCGATCGCATTGCCCGTATCAGCCAGTGCATGGCTGCCGTCACGCTGTCGTTGATCGTCGGCTTGTTGGTGCTTAACGCAGCGTTCTGGGCCTTTCCGTCGTTGATCCTGAGTCGAACTGGGCCCGGGTTTGCATTCGGCTTGTCCGACTCGGTGATCTCCAACCTGAACGTCGACGTCGCTGCGTTCCCGTGGTGGCAGAAGGTCGGCGGCTTTCTGTTGTCGGGCGTACCGCTCGTCGCGCTTGCGAACGGCCTGCGTCACCTGCGTCTGCTGTTCCGCACGTATGCGCAGCGCGACTACTTCTCCGCGCAAGCGGCCGGCCATCTCGGCAAGACCGGGCGCGCGATCGGCCTGTGGGTATTGCTGAGCGTACTGTGCGAACCGCTCCTCAGTATGTGGGCGACGATGCTCGAACCGGTCGGCCAGCGGATGGTCAGCATCGGCTTCGGTCTGCCGTACGTCGTCGCGCTGTTCACCGCGGCCTGCATTGCCGTGATCGCACACATCCTCCGGCAGGCGAGTACGCTCGACGCCGAGCATCGGCAGTTCGTCTGAGGCGCGCCATGTCGATCGTGGTCAGGCTCGATGTGATGCTCGCGACGCGCAAGGTCCGCTCGAAGGATCTCGCGGCCGCCGTCGGCATCACCGAACAGAATCTGTCGCTGCTCAAGCAAGGGAAGGTCAAGGGCATCCGCTTCGCAACGCTCGAGGCGATCTGCCGCTATCTCGACTGCCAGCCAGGCGACCTGCTCGCGTTCAGCGATGACGGTGTCGGCGAGGCGGACTGACACACCGTGACTTCCAGGTGCCGAGGTGACGTGGTGGCGGCGTGCCGCCGGTCCCGCGCCGCGCACGGGTTGCAAAGGTGAAGCGGGCGACACACGGAAAACCCGCCTGCCGCCCGCAAGCTCATGCGCTCAACCTGCTCAACGCGCCGGCGCCAGCTGCGCCATCGCCTCCCGCACGAAGCCGATCAGCGTGTCGTCGATCCACGAATCCTTCGTCAGCGACGGCTCGTTCATCATCGCGTGGCGGAATTTCGCGTGCGTGGCCGGATCGTTGCCGGCATAGCTGCAGAACAGCGTGAGCCAGCGCTGCGCGAGCGCGCGGCCTTCCGGTGAATCCGGCCGAGCGCCCGCATCGATGGCATCGCGCACGTCGCCCATCAGTTGCGGCCATGCCATCGCGCTTTCACCATAGTGCGCCCGCATGAAGCGGATCTCGTCCGGCGCGAGATACTTCTCGAAGATCCGCATCTTGGTTTCCGATGACGCGCGCAGCACATAGTCGCGCAGCGCGGTCGAAATGCCGATCTTCGACTGCATCGCCGGTTCGTGTTCGTGCATCAGGTTCAGCTTCGCCAGCAGCCGTGGATCGCCGTTCGTGTCGCGCACGAGCAGCGCCATCCAGCGGCTGGCGAGCGCACGGGTGCGTTCGTCCTCGGCGGGCACGCCCGCGTCGTGCAGCGCACGCACCTCGTCGACGAGTGCGATCCATTCGGCGTCGCCCGCCTGGCTCTTCTGGTACATCGGCAGGCGCGCGAGTTCTTCCTCGGAAAAATATTTGTCGTACACGGTCATCAACTCCAGTGTGGTGAGCCAATCAGCCAGCTCCGGCTCCGTGCCCGCGGCGAGCTGCGCATGCAGGTTTACGAGCCGCTCGCGCAGCTGCGTGGTCTGCGCGAGCTGACGGTCGAGCAGCGCGATCTGCTTCGCGACGATCTCGACGAGCGGCGTGTCGGGCTGGTTCAGGTGGTCGCCGATTTCGGTGAGCGACAGGCCGAAGCGACGCAGCGCCTGGATCTGGTGGAGCCGGGCGATGTCGTGGCGGTCGTACAGCCGGTAGCCGTTGTCGGCGCGCGCCGAAGGCGTCAGCAGACCGATCGCGTGATAGTGATGAAGCGTGCGGACAGTCAGCCCGCTGCGTTTCGCCAGTTCTCCCACTTTCAGTCGCATTCGTTCCTCCATTCGGGTCGCACACTGGAGTCTCGAACGTTACGCTACGTGAGGGTCAAGCGGAAGATCGGAAATCGGGTGCGCGGCGGGATTCCGCGCACCCGATCGCAGGGCCGGCTTATTGCGGCGAAGGCGGGGTGTCGGCGCCGGCGGCGCGCGCTTGCTGGCCGGTGGCGGACGCGTCGGCCGACTTGTCGGTCTTGCCCGACTGGTCGGCCTTGTCAGTCTTGTCGACCGGCGGCGTGCCCATCGCCTGGTAAAGCCGCGCGGTATCCGCGAACCGCGCGCCGGTCGCGCGGATCTCGTCGAGCCGTGAGTTGCGATACTGCAGCTCGCTGGCGCGCGCGGCCGACGGCGGCAGTGCGCCGAGCCGCACGCGGGCCGCCGCGTCGTCGTACGCGCCGCGCGCGGACAGCGCGGCACGGGACGACGCGTCGAGCGCCTCCGCATCGTGCTCGAGCGCGGCGAGCGAATCGGCGACGTTCTGGAACGCGCCGAGCACGGCCTGCTTGTACTGGTCGACGGCGGCCTCGTAGGTCGCCTTCGCCGCGCGGCGCTGCGCGAGCAGCGCGCCGCCATGGAAGATCGGCTGGCTCAGCGACGCGCCGATGTTCCAGATCGAGCCGGCGCCCGACAGCATCGTCGGCCAGCTGAAGCCGCCTTTACCCATCGCCGCCGACAGCGACAGTTGCGGGAACATCTGCGCGGTCGCGAGGCCGACTTCGGCCGCGGCCGCCTTCAGCCCCGCGTCGGCCGCCTGGATGTCCGGGCGGCTTTGCAGCAGGTCCGACGGCACGACGACGGGCACCTGCTCGGGCAGGTGCAGGTCGGCGAGCGTCAGATCGGCCGGCGGCTGGTCAGGCGTGCGGCCGACCAGCACCGCGAGCGCATGGCGCGCCGAGTCGCGCTGCTGGCGCAGCGCGGGCAGGCTTGCCGCGAACGTGTCGGCGCTTTGCCGCGCGTTCAGCGCGTCGCTGCGCGAGGCCGATCCGAGCGCGTAACGGCGTTCGGCATCGTGCGCCTGATCGTTGGCGAGCGCGACGAGCCGCTCGGTCGTATTGATCTGCGCATTCAGCACCGACACCGTGATCGACGCGGTGACGATGTTCGCGGCCAGCGCGCGTCGCGCGGATTCGAGCTGGAACGCGCTGACGTCGACGCGGCGGGCCAGCGCGCGGTTTGCGAAACGCGACGCGCCGAACAGGTCGATCGTGTAGCTCGCCTGCAGCTGCCCGACGAACGTGTCGTACAGCAGCGTCGGCGCGCCGAGCGCGGGAATCGGCACGCCGAGCGCGCGCTGGCGGGTCGCCTGGCCGCCCGCGTCGATCGACGGCAGCATCGAGCTGCCGATCTGCCCGCGCAACTGTTCGCGCGCGGCATCGAGCGAGTGGGATGCCGCGCTCAACGTCGGGCTGTTGCGCAGCCCTTCGTCGACGAGCGCGTTCAGCGCGTCGGAGCGGTACTGTTTCCACCAGTCGGGCACCGGTTGCGCGCCGACCTCGAACTGCTGCGTGACGCCTTGCGCGGACACGGTCTGCTGGACTTGCGGCGCGGCGCCATAGTGCGCGGGCGACGGCATCGCGGGCGGCTCGCCGCTCGGCGCGAACCAGGCGCAGCCCGCGAGCGGGCCGGCGAGGCTCGCCACCGCGAGTGCCCGCACGGCGTGTGTTTTCAGGTTCATCGATCGATCCATGGTCAGGCTCCCGACGGCGCGGCAGGCGTGCCGCCAGGCGGCGGGCCGTCATGCGGGTCGCGTTCGTCGTGCTTCACGCGGAACCACGTCGCATACAGCGCAGGCAGGTAGAACAGCGTCAGCACGGTCGCGCTCGTGATGCCGCCCATCAGCGCGGTTGCCATCGGCCCGAAGAAGTTCGAGCGCAGCAGCGGGATCAGCGCGAGTACGGCGGCCGCGGCCGTCAGCGTGATCGGGCGGAAGCGCCGCACGGTCGCGCCGATGATCGCGTCGATACGGCGGTGGCCGACCGCGATGTCCTGCTCGATCTGGTCGACGAGGATCACCGAGTTGCGCATGATGATCCCGAACATCGCGATCACGCCGAGCATCGCGACGAAGCCGAACGGCTGGCCGAACAGCAGCAGCGTCGCGACCACGCCGATCAGCCCGAGCGGCGCGGTCAGCACGACCATCAGCACGCGCGAGAAGCTCTGCAGCTGGATCATCAGCAGCGTGAACACGGCGATCGCCATCAGCGGCATCTGCGCATTGATCGACTTCTGCGCCTTCGCGCTTTCCTCGACCGAGCCGCCGATGTTGATCTGGTAGCCGACCGGCAGTTGCGCGCGCAACGTGTTCAGCTTCGCGTCGACCGCATGGGTGACGTCGATGCCCTGCGCGCCGGCGCGCACGTCGGACTGCACGGTGATGGTCGGCTGGCGGTCGCGCTCCCACACGACGCCGTATTCGAGCGTCGGCTTGAAGCGGCCGAGCGAGCCGAGCGGCACGGGGCCATTCGGGGTCGGCAGCGCGAGGCCGGCGAGCTTGCCCGGATCGACACGATCGGCGCGCGGCGCGCGCAGGTCGACCGCGATCAGCTTGTCGCGCTCGCGGTACTGCGTGACGGTCGTGCCGGACAGCGTCATCGCGAGGAAGCTCGACACGTCCTGCGACGTGACGTTCAGCTCGCGCGCCTTCTTCTGGTCGATCTCGAAGCGCACCGAGCGCTCGGCCGGCTCGTCCCAGTCGAACTGGACGTTGACCGTGCGTGCGTCGCCGCGCATCGTCGCCGCGACCTTCTCGGCGATCGAGCGGACCGTCGCGATGCTGTCGCCGCTCACGCGGAATTGCACCGGATAGCCGACCGGCGGGCCGTTCTCGAGCCGCGACAGCCGCGAGCGCACGGCCGGGAACTGCTCGCGCAACGTGGTTTCGAGCCAGGTCGCGAGCTTTTCGCGGTCCTTCACCGATTTCGCGGTGATCACGAACTGCGCGAAGTTCGGCAGTTGAAGCTGCTGGTCGAGCGGCAGGTAGAAGCGCGGCGCGCCGCTGCCGACGAAGTTCACCGAATGATCGATCTCGGGGCGCTTGTCGATCACTTTCTCGAGCCGTTCGGTCTCGCGCAGCGTCGCCGCGAACGACGCGCCTTCGGGCAGCCGCAGGTCGACCAGCAGCTCGGGGCGGTCGGAGCTCGGGAAGAACTGCTGCGGCACGAGCGTGAAGCCCATCAGCGCGACGACGAACAGCGCGCCGGTGATCAGCAGCACGACGAAGCGCCGTTCGATGCACCAGTCGATCCAGCCGCGCAGCCGCCGGTAGAAGCGCGTGTCGTAGATGTCGTGCTCGTGGTCGTCGGGCAGGTGCGCTTCATGCGCTTGCCGCTTGCGCTCGGGCAGCAGGTGGAAGCCGAGCAGCGGGATCAGCACGACCGCCGCGAACCACGACGCGATCAGTGCGATCGCAGACACCTCGAAGATCGAGCGCGTGTATTCGCCGGTGCTCGATTTCGCGAGCGCGATCGGCAGGAAGCCCGACACGGTGACGAGCGTGCCCGTCAGCATCGGGAACGCGGTGCTCGTATAGGCGAACGCGGCGGCGCGGGCACGGGTGTAGCCCTGTTCGAGCTTCACGGCCATCATCTCGACCGCGATGATCGCGTCGTCGACCAGCAGCCCGAGCGCGAGCACGAGCGTGCCGAGCGACACCTTGTGCAGCCCGATGTCGAACAGGTACATGAAGAGAGCGGTGACCGCGAGCACCACGGGAATCGAGATCACGACCACCATCCCGGTGCGCAGGCCGAGCGACACGAGGCTCACCACCAGCACGATCGCGACGGCTTCCGCGACGGCTTCGAGGAAGTCATCGACCGAATGCGCGACCGCATGCGGCATGCTCGATACCAGCGTCAGCTTGAGGCCGGCCGGCAGTTGCGCCTGCAGATCCTTCGATTCGGCGTCGAGCGCCTTGCCGAGCCGGATCACGTCGCCGCCCGGCTGCATCGTGACGCCGATGCCGAGCACCGCCTTGCCGTTCGAACGCATCTGCGTGACGGCCGGATCGTCGTAGCCGCGCTTCACCGTCGCGAGATCGCCGAGCCGGAACGTGCGGCCGTTGATGCGGATCAGCGTGTCGGCAATCGCGTCGACGTTGTCGAACTGGCCGCTCGGCCGCACGAACACGCGGTCGTCGGCGGTCGTCAGCGTGCCGGCCGACGAGATGTCGTTCTGCGCGTTGATCGCCTGCCCGAGCTGCTGCGGCGAGATGCCGAGGCGCGTGAGCTGCGCGTTGTTGACCTCGATGAAGATCCGCTGGTCGGGGTCGCCGAAATAGTCGACCTTGCCGACACCCGGCACGCGCAGCAGCACGGTGCGCAGCTGGTCGGCGTAATCGTGGAGCTGCGCGGGCGTGAAGCCGTCGCCTTCGAGCGTCCAGATGTTGGTATAGACGTCGCCGAATTCGTCGTTGAAGAACGGGCCCTGCACGCCGGGCGGCAGCGTATAGCCGATGTCGCCGACCTTCTTGCGGATCTGGTACCAGGTTTCCGGCACGTCCTTCACGGGCGCCGAATCCTTCATCGTGAAGAAGATCAGCGATTCGCCGGGGCGCGAGTAGCTGCGCAGGAAGTCGATGGCCGGCGTTTCCTGCAGCTTGCGGCCGATCCGGTCGGTGACCTGTTCCTGCACCTGCCGCGCGGTCGCGCCGGGCCAGAACGTGCGGATCACCATCACGCGGAACGTGAACGGCGGGTCTTCGGATTGCGCGAGGCGGGTGTAGGCAAGGATGCCCGCGAGCGTCGCGAGCGCGATCAGGTAGACGACCAGCGCCTGGTGGCGCAGCGCCCACGCCGACAGGTTGAAGCGGCCTTCTTCGTAGGAAACGCTCACGATGCGAAGTCCTCCGGATGCAGCGGCGCGATCGCGCGGACCTTCTCGCCCGCGCTGACCGTGTGCACGCCCTGCAGCACGACGCGTTCACCGGGCTGCAGCCCGTGCGACACCGTCACCGTGCGCTCGTTGAAGCGCGCGACGTCGACGCGGCGCAGCTCGAGCGTGTCGTCCTTCGTGCGCACGACCCACACGGCCGGCTGCTGGCCGTCATGGAACAGCGCGGTCGCGGGCAGCGTGATCGATTGCGCGTCGCCGGCGGCCGGTGCGCCGTCGAACGCGACGCTGGCCGTCATCCCGAGCCGGATCGCCGGATCGGGCGCGGCGAGCGTGAGCTTCACGCGATACGTGCGGCTTTGCGGATCGGCGGCCGGTGCGATTTCTCGCACCTTCGCGGCGAACGGGCGGCCCGGCAGCGACGGCAGCGTGACGGTGGCCGCGTGGCCCGGCGTGAGCGATGCAAGCGCGGCCTCGGGCACGTCGCTGACGACGTCGACGTCGCCGGACCACGCGAGCTGGTAGACGGCCTGGCCGGCCGACACGTTCTGGCCGGTGTCGGCCTGTTCGGCGGTGATATAGCCCGCGTGGTCGGCGACGAGCGTCGCGTAGCGGAGCTGGTTCTTCGCGAGCGCGAGCTGCTGCTGCGCCTGGTCGCGCTGCGCGAGCGCCGACGTGTAGCTGTTCTCGGTCTGCTCGAGCTGCGCGGTCGCGATCAGGTTTTCGCGCGCCTGCGCGCGATCGCGGTCGAGCTGCTGCTTCGCGAACGCGAGGCTGTGCGTCGCGGCATCGAGTTGCGCCTGCGCGCTCGCGGCGTTCTTCTCGACGTCGGACGGATCGAGCAGCGCGACGACCTGGCCGACCTTGACCGTATCGCCGAGGCGCACCTTGCGCTCGATGATCTTGCCGGCGATGCGGAACGACAGCGGGGTGGCGTAGCGCGGCTGGATCTCGCCGGGGAGCGTGCGGGCGACGGCAGCGTCGTCGGCATGAGCGGGCAGCGCGACGACGGGGCGTGGGGCGGGCGGCGCGGATTCTTTCGGATGACAGGCGGCGACGACGAGCGCGGCGCCGACCAGCAGCGCGACGCGGGAACCGGAGCGATTCACGAAACCCCCAGATGAGGTGAGAGCGAGAGCGGAACGAAGCCGGCAAGCGCGGCGGGCGCTTGCCCCGAGCGGCGCCGGCACGGGCGTGCGGACACCATCTTTCAGAAACTGTGGCGAATTCTAATACACACCTGTATCTGAATGCAAAGATGAATCCGAAAGGTAAAGGGTGCTAGACTGCGCGCCATGAAACCACAGCGCTTAACTCGCGAGCAGAGCAGGGACCAGACGCGCGAACGTCTGCTGATTGCCGCGCACCGTATTTTTCTGAAGAAAGGTTTTGTCGCCGCGAGCGTCGAGGACATCGCGGCGGCGGCCGGCTATACGCGCGGCGCGTTCTACTCGAATTTCCGCAGCAAGTCCGACCTGCTGCTGGCATTGCTGGAGCGCAATCACGCGGAGGTGCAGGCCGATTTCCAGGCGATCTTCGACGGGGGCGGCACGCGCGAGCAGATGGAGTCGATGTCGCTCGCGTATTACCGGACGCTGTTTCAGGACGACGAATATTCGCTGCTGTGGGGCGAGGCGAAGCTGCAGGCCGCGCGCGACGCGAAATTCCGCGTGCGCTTCAACCAGTTCCTGCATGGCAAGCGCCTGCAGATGGCCGAGTTCATCCGGCGCTTCTCCGAGCGCGCGGGTACGCCGCTGCTGCTGCCGGCGGAGACGCTGGCGTTCGGGCTGATGTGCCTGTGCGACGGCGTGCAGTCGTACTACTCGGCCGATCCGCAGCACGTGTCGGCCGAGGTGGCCGAGTCGGTGCTGGCGGGGTTCTTCGCGCGCGTGGTGCTTGGGCGCGCGCCGGACTGAGCGGGCTCCGGCCTCGGGCCACCTTCGTCACGCTGCCGGCGACGAACCGGCCGGTCAGCGCTCGCCGGTCATCCGCCGGTACGCATCGAGCAGCGACGTCTTGTAGACGACCCCGGCGAGCGTCGGCTCGGCTTCGCTTTCGATCACCGGCAGGCGTTCGCCCTGGAACGCCATGAACCGTTCGAGCGCGGTGGCGAGCGGCATGTCGGGCGTGAGCAGCGGAAACGGCGTGTGCACATAGTGCGCGGCCGTCTTGTCGGCCGTGTCGCGCTTGTCGAGCAGGTCCGACGTGATGTCCTTCAGCGCGACCGCGCCGCGAAAGCGCCCGGCGTCGTCGGTCACGTACAGATACTTCACCGGATATTCGAGGAACACGCGCGTCATGTCGGCGACGCTCGCGGTGAGCGGCACGACCGTCTGCGCGGGCTGGATCAGCTCGCGCATCTGCGTGGTGCGGATCCGGCTGCGTTCCTCGGCATCCTGGTGGTGGTGCAGCGTGATCTCGTACATCGACGTCGTGCCGGTCGCGCGCGCGACGAAGTACGCGAAGACGCAGGACACCAGCAGCGGCAGCACGACCTGGTAGCTGAGCGTCATCTCGAAGATCATCAGGATCGCCATCAGCGGCGCCTGCGTGGCGCCCGTCAGGAACGCGCCCATCCCGACGATCGCGTACGCGAAGTACGCCGACGTATGGCCGGGCCACACGGCTTGCATCGCGAGCCCGAACAGCGAGCCGAACACCGCGCCGACGAACAGCGTCGGCGTGAACACCCCGCCGATCGCGCCGGAGCCGACGGTGGCGGAGGTCGCGATCACCTTGAACACGAGCACCGCGACGAGTGCCTGCCAGGTCCACGGCGAATGGAGGATGAGGTTCACCACGCTGTAGCCGTTGCCCCACACGTCCGGCACCCAGACCGAGATCACGCCGACGACGAGGCCGCCGAGCGCGAGCCGCACGGGCAGCGGCACGGGCAGCCGCTTGAACTGGTTCTTCGACGCATCGAGCAGGTGCAGGAACTGCGGCGCGAGCACGCCGCACAGCGCGCCGAGCACGACGAACAGCAGCACTTCGGGGCCGGTGACGGCCGGAAACACCGGCATCTCGTACGGCGGCCGGTAGCCGGCGAATTCGCGCATCACGATGTTCGCGACGACCGACGAGACGATCATCGGCCCGAGACTTTCCATGGCGATGCCGCCGAGCACGATCTCCGACACGAAGAAGGCGCCGGCGATCGGCGCGTTGTACGCGGACGTGATGCCGGCGGCCGCCCCGCAGGCGACCAGCAGGCGCAGGCGCGGCGGGTCGAAGTGCACGAAGCGGCCGACCAGCGACGCGGCGAGCGCCGCGAGCTGCACCATCGGGCCTTCGCGGCCGATCGAGCCGCCGCTGCCGATCGTCAGCAGCGACGACACGCTGCGCCACAGGCTCTGGCGGACCGGCACGATGCCGTTGCCGAGCGCGACCGATTCCATGTAGTCGGTCTTGGCGGCCTGCTTGGCGCCGCGGGTCGCGAGCAGCAGCACGCAGCCGGCGAGGAAGCCGCCTGCGGCCGGCATCCAGAACCGCACGTACCACGGCAGGCGCTTGGCCATCTGCACGAAGCTGCCGCTTTGCCCGGAGATCAGGTGCTGCATCAGGTCGATGCCTTCGCGGAACGCCATCGTGGCAAAGGCGCCGCCGACGCCGACGATGGCCGACCAGATCAGCATCGTATGGGAGTCCGACAGGCGGAACAGCGTTTGGGCGCGAGTGCGCAGCTTCAGCAGGAACGAGAGCACGGCTGAAAGAGGGCGATGGAAAACGACGCGAAGCATAGCACTGCGCCGCGCCCGCGGGACCTTCCCGTCGGGCGCGGCGCGCGAAGTGTCACGGGCGGGCAACTCAGCCAAGCCAGTGCTGCACGGCCCAGGTGATCCCGTAGCCGCCGGCGATCAGCCACACGTACAGGATCAGGCCGGTCATCAGCGCCCGGGGGCCGGCTGCGCGGATCTGCGCGACGCGGGTTTCGATGCCGAGCGCGGTCATGGCCATCGTCAGCGCAAAGGTGTCGAGCACGTTCAGCGTGTGGGTGACGTCGGCGGGCAGCACGTTCAGCGAATTGACGATCACGAAGCCGAGGAAGCCGAGTGCGAACCAGGGCACGGCCACCTTCCGCTTGCCGTGCGCGCCGCCGGCAGTGGCGCGTGCCGAGCGGGCCAGCCACCCGCCGAGCACCAGCAGCACCGGCACCAGCAGCATCACGCGGGTCATCTTGACGATCGTCGCGATGTGCGCGACCTGCGGGCTGATGTCGCTCGCCGCGCCGACCACCTGCGCGACCTCGTGGATCGTGCCGCCGAAGAACAGGCCGAGGCCGGCCGGATCGAGGTTCAGCAGCCCGGCGTGATACGCGATCGGGTACAGGAACATCGACAGCGTGCCGAACAGCACGACGCTGCCCACGGCCATCGCGCTCTGGTGCGGCTTCGACTGCAGCGTCGATTCGAATGCGAGCACGGCGGCCGCGCCGCAGATCGCGCTGCCGGCGGCGGTCAGCAGCGCGGAATCGCGGTCGAGCTTCATGATCTTCATGCCGGCCCAGGTGCCGATCACGAGCGTGCTGACGACGACCAGCACCGACACCGTCAGGCCCGGCAGCCCGACCTGCGCGATTTCCTGCAGGCTCACGCGCAACCCGAAGAACGCGACCGCGATGCGCAGCAGCTTGCGCGCGGAGAAATTGACGCCGGCCGCCCAGCTGGCCGGCATGCCGTCGCGCAGCGCGTTGCCGTACAACGCGCCCGCGACGATGCCGACGATCAGCGGCGACAGGCCGAGCCCCGCGATCGCGGGAAGCTGTGACAGGCTCGTGACGGCGGCGGCGAACAGCGCGACGAACAGCACGCCGTTCAACTGGCCGCGCATCGACGGCGCGGCGGGGCTGAGATGGGGAGTCGGAGCAGTGGACATGGAAGCACCGTGATGGAGCGTGTTGCGATGGTGTAATCCTAATTTCGTTATATCGATATGAAAAATTGTGATTTGTGACGTAAACTATCCGGAAAGCCGATAATTTATCCCCATGACCCCGGATCAACTGATAACGTTCGCCGCCGTCGCCGAGCACCTGAACATCAGCCACGCCGCCGTGGCGCTGCATCTGTCGCAGCCGGCCGTGTCGGGCCAGTTGCGGCTGCTCCAGGACGAATTCGGCGAGCCGCTGTACCAGCGCGAAGGCCGCGGTATCCGCCTGACCCCGGTCGGCGAGCAGCTCGCGCAGTACGCGAAGGCGCAGCGCGACACCTTCGCGCAGGCACGTGCGTTTCGTGACGCGGTACGCGGCCTCGAGGCCGGCACGCTGCGCATCGGCGCGAGCACGACGCCCGCGAGTTACCTGCTGCCGTACCTGATCGCGGCGTTCCAGCCGCGCGCGCCGCGCGTGGCGATCCAGACGATGAGCGGCAACACGGCCGACGTGGTCGCGGCGCTGCCGTCGCTCGATATCGCAATGATCGAAGGGCCGCCCGGCGAGGCACTGCCGCCGGGCACCGCGGTGCACGCGTGGCGCGAGGACGAGATCGTGGCGATCGTGCCGACCGGCCATCCGCTGGCCGCTCCGGAATATGCGGCCGGGGTCACGCTCGACGCGCTGGCCGCCCATCCGCTCGTGCTGCGCGAGGCGGGGTCCGCCGTGCGGCAGCTCGTCGAGCGTGCGTTCGCGCAAGGCGCGGCGCCGATGCGCGTCGCGTTCGAGATCGCGGGCGTCGAGGCCGTGAAGGAAGCCGTGCGGGCCGGGATGGGCGTCGGGTTCGTATCGGCGATGTCGCTGCGTCACGACGATGCCGCGCTCGTCCTGCGCTCGCTCGCGCCCAAGCCGCTCACTCGTCACTTTTCCATTCTCGTGCCGCACGGCGGTGCGCCGTCGCGGGTCGCCGCCCAATTCCTCGAAATGAGCCTCGCGCACGACAGCGCCTGAGCGAACGAACCCGGCCCGGGAACGTGCGTTGCGCGCCGTCGGGCGCGCGTTCGCGCCGTGCACCGTCTTAGGGATTTCCTCTATGGCGTGGGTCCGAAGCGAAGCGCACCATCCGTCTCAAGCAAATGGAACCGGTTCCATTCCGGTGAAAAAGGGCAACATGACAGACATCGTGATCGTGGCGAGCGCATTCGGGATGGACCGCGTGCGTCAGGAGGGCCACAGCGCATTCATCGCGACCGCGGCGGCAGCCGGTGCGACCGGCTTCGAGGTGCGGCGTGAACTGTTCGCGTCGGAAGAGGCGGCCGCGCCTGGCGCGCTGGCCGCGCTCGGCGCGCAACTGGCCGGCCACGGTCTGTGGTCGGTGTTCTCGACGCCGGCCAACCTGTACACGGAAACGGGCGCGCTCGATGCGGACGCATTGCGCAGCGCGCTTGCGGAAGCCGACGCGCTCGGCGCGCGCTTCGTGAAATTCCAGCTCGGCGGCTTCGCCGGCGACGCGCACGCGGCCGAGATCGTCGCGCTGTCGCGCGGCGCGCGGGCCCGCGTGGTGGTCGAAAACGGCCAGCTTCCGGTCGGCGGCGCGCTCGCGCAGTTCCGCGGGCTGTTCGACGCACTGGCCGCGGCCGGCGTGCCCGATGCGCTCGGGATGACGTTCGACATCGGCAACTGGCAGTGGCCGGGCGAAGCGCCGCTTGATTGCGCGCAAGTGCTCGCGCCGCATGTGGAATACATTCACTGCAAGGCAGTCGCGGGCGAGGGCGCGCGTCGTTTCGCCACCGCGCCGGCCCCGAACGATCCGCTCGTGACCGGCGTGCTCGCGGTGCTGCCGCAGCACGCGCCGCGCGGCATCGAGTTCCCGTTCGACGCGTCCGACCTGGCGGGCGATGCATGCCGGCGCGTTGCGTGGCTCGCCACGGCGTGACGGCGCAAGGATCCTGGAGAGTACATTCATGAAAGCAGCACTCGATGTCGTGACCTACGGCGAAGCGATGGCGATGTTCGTCGCGACCGAGCCCGGCCATCTCGCGCACGCGACGCAGTTCACGAAGCGGGTCGCGGGCGCCGACCTGAACGTCGCGATCGGCCTGTCGCGGCTCGGCTTCCGGGTCGGCTGGATGAGCCGTGTCGGCCGCGATTCGTTCGGCGGCTACGTACTCGACACGCTGGCGCGCGAGGGCATCGACGCGTCGTGCGTGACCGTCGATCCGCGTTACCCGACCGGTTTCCAGCTCAAGTCGCGCAACGACGACGGCAGCGACCCGACTGTCGAATATTTTCGCAAGGGCTCGGCCGCGAGCCACCTGTCGTGCGACGACTACGTGGCCGACTACGTGCTCGGCGCGCGCCACCTGCACCTGACGGGCGTCGCGCCGGCGATCTCCGCGACGTCGTGCGAGCTCGCGTTCAAGCTCGCGCGCGAAATGCGCGCGGCCGGCAAGACGATCTCGTTCGACCCGAACCTGCGCCCGACGCTGTGGCCGTCCGCCGACGTGATGGCGAAGACGCTGAACGCGCTCGCGTCGCTCGCGGACTGGGTGCTGCCGGGCATCGCCGAAGGGCGGCAACTGACCGGGCACGACACGCCGGCCGACATCGCGGGCTTCTATCTTGCACAGGGCGCGCGCGGTGTCGTGATCAAGCTTGGCGCGGAAGGTGCGTACTACCGGACGGCCGACGGCCGTGACGGAACGGTGACGGGCGAGCGCGTGCAGAACGTCGTCGATACGGTTGGCGCCGGCGACGGCTTCGCGGTCGGCGTGGTCAGCGCGCTGCTGGAGGGCAAGACGATCGAGCAGGCGGTGGCGCGCGGCAACCGGATCGGTGCGCTCGCGATCCAGGTGATCGGCGACTCGGAAGGACTGCCGACCCGCGCCGCGCTCGATCGATTCGAAAACGTCAGCAATGGCGCCGATCGCCTAGAGGAAACCTTCACCGCGCAATGAGAGGCCGGACACGGCACAATCCGCGGACTCATTTCGTCGTGCATGCGCACGGCATGGTACGGGACCGGGACGGGCGCTGACGCGTTTGTTCTGGTCGATTGTGGAGCATGAGCCAGAGTAATCGCTGAAGCGCCAACTCTGGCCGACCGCGAAGCATGGGGCCGGAATAAGCGCTAAAGCGCTAACTCCGGCCGACCGCGAAGCATGGGATCAGAGTAAGCGCTAAAGCGCTAACGCTGATCGACCGCGAAGCATGGGGCCGGAGTAAGCGCTAAAGCGCTAACTCCGGCCGACACAGGAGACATTCTGATGGCCAACTCTCTCGCTGCCCGCCGCTGGTGGACGATCATGCCGATCGTCTTCATCACGTACAGCCTCGCCTACCTCGACCGCGCGAACTACGGGTTCGCGGCCGCGGCCGGCATCAACCAGGACCTCGGGATCAGCAAGGGCCTGTCGTCGCTGATCGGCGCGCTGTTCTTCCTCGGCTACTTCTTCTTCCAGATTCCCGGCGCGATCTATGCGGAACGCCGCAGCGTGAAGAAGCTCGTGTTCGTCAGCCTGATCCTGTGGGGCGCGTGCGCGGCGCTCACGGGCGTGGTCAGCAACATCCCGTCACTGATGGCGATCCGCTTCGTGCTCGGCGTCGTCGAGGCAGCCGTGATGCCGGCGATGCTGATCTACATCAGCAACTGGTTCACGAAGAAGGAGCGCTCGCGCGCGAACACGTTCCTGATCCTCGGCAACCCGGTCACGGTGCTGTGGATGTCGATCGTGTCGGGCTATCTCGTGCATGAATTCGGCTGGCGCCACATGTTCATCGCCGAAGGCGTGCCGGCCGTCCTCTGGGCTGTGTGCTGGTGGTTCCTCGTGCAGGACAAGCCGGCCGATTCGCCGTGGCTCAACGCGCAGGAAAAGCGTGACCTCGACGCCGCACTCGCGGCCGAGCAGGCAGCGATCAAGCCCGTGCGCAACTATGGCGAAGCATTCCGCTCGCCGGCCGTGATCAAGCTGTGCGCCCAGTATTTCTGCTGGAGCATCGGCGTGTACGGCTTCGTGCTGTGGCTGCCGTCGATCGTCAAGAACGGCTCCGACCTCGGGATGGTCGCGACCGGCTGGCTGTCCGCGCTGCCGTATCTCGCCGCGACGATCGCGATGATTGCCGCATCGTGGGCGTCCGACAAGGTCGGCTCCCGCCGCGGTTTCGTGTGGCCGTTCCTGCTGATCGGCGCGGCTGCGTTCGCCGCATCGTACGCACTCGGCTCGTCGCACTTCTGGATCTCGTATGCGCTGCTGGTCGTGGCCGGCGCCGCGATGTACGCGCCGTACGGCCCGTTCTTCGCGATCGTGCCGGAACTGCTGCCGAAGAACGTCGCCGGCGGCGCGATGGCGCTGATCAACAGCATGGGCGCGCTCGGTTCGTTCGTGGGCTCGTACTTCGTCGGCTACCTGAACGGGGCGACCGGCTCGCCCGTCGCGTCGTATGCGTTCATGAGCGCCGCGCTCGTCGCCGCGGTGATCCTCACGCTGTCCGTCAAACCCCAGGCGCGCGATGCGCATCCGCTCGCGACGCCGCTGCAAGGAAAATGAATCCGATGAAGCCCCGTATCGTCGCGTACAAGCCGCTGCCCGATGACGTCCTCGCGTACCTGCGCGAGCATGCGGACGTCGTGCAGGCCGACGGCGCCGCCGCCCTTGCCGATGCACTCGGCGACGCGGACGGCGCGATCGGCGCGAGCCTGAAGGTCACGCCGCAGATGCTCGACCGCGCACCGCGGCTGAAGGCGTGGTCGACGATCTCGGTGGGCTACGACAACTTCGACGTCGCGGATCTCACGCGGCGCGGGATCGTGCTCGCGCATACGCCCGACGTGCTGACCGAGTCGACCGCCGATACGGTGTTCTCGCTGATCCTCGCGTCCGCGCGACGCGTGGTCGAGCTGGCCGAGTGGGTGAAGGCCGGCCACTGGCATCACAGCATCGGCCCCGACCTGTACGGCACCGACGTGCAGGGCAAGACGCTCGGCATCGTCGGGCTCGGGCGGATCGGCGGCGCGGTCGCGCGCCGCGCGGCGCTCGGCTTCCGGATGCAGGTGCTGTACGCGAACCGCTCCGCGCACGCGGAAGCCGAGACGCAGTACGGCGCGCGGCGCGTCACGCTCGACGAACTGCTCGCGCAATCGGATTTCGTGTGCCTGCAGGTGCCGCTGTCGCCGGAAACGCACCACCTGATCGGTGCGGCCGAATTCGCGAAGATGAAGCGCGGTGCGATCCTGATCAACGCATCGCGTGGGCCGGTGGTCGACGAAGCCGCGCTGATCGATGCGCTGCGCGCGGGCACGATCCGCGGCGCGGGGCTCGACGTGTTCGAGAAGGAGCCGCTGGCGGCGGATTCGCCGCTGTTGCAGATGAAGAACGTCGTCGCGCTGCCGCATATCGGCTCGGCGACGCACGAGACGCGCCATGCGATGGCGCGCTGCGCCGCGGAAAACCTGGTCGGCGCGCTGGCCGGCACGCTGCGCACGAATCTCGTCAATCCGGATGCGCTCGCGCGCGCTTGAGCCGCGGCGGTAGCGGGGCGACCCCCGGCCGGCGGGGCGCCGGCTTCGTTAGAGTCGATGGTCTTGGTGCCGGAGGGCTGGCTGCGTTATGATCCCCGCGCGTCGCATCGACGGCCCGGCAATGCTGCCGGCGGCGTCCCGCGACGGGTATCCGCGCCAGTCCGGTGCGGCCGACTGCTGTTGCAGGTGACCGGGGCGGGTGCCGACGCGCCGGTGCTGAAGGGCAGACGCTGATCGACCGCGAAGCATGGGATCCACGTAAGCGCTAAAGCGCTAACGTGGATCGACCGCGAAGCATGGGGTCAGCGTAAGCGCTGAAGCGCTAACGCTGACCGACAGGGAGATTCCACCGGGTGGCTTACGTTTCCAACAACAAAGGTCCGTCTGCTCACGAAGCGGCGCGGATCGTACGTCGCGAGGCACGACAGTGACCGATTCGCAACCAACCACGACGCGTCCGGCGACGATCAGCGACGTCGCGCGCGAGGCCGGCACGGGCAAGACCAGTGTGTCGCGCTATCTGAACGGCGAGACGCACGTGCTGTCCACCGATTTGCGCCAGCGGATCGAAGCGGCGATCGCGCAGCTCAACTACCGGCCGAACCAGATGGCGCGCGGGCTCAAGCGCGGCCGCAACCGCTTGCTCGGCATGCTCGCGGCCGACCTGACCAATCCCTATACCGTCGAGGTGCTGCAGGGCGTCGAGGCCGCATGCCACGCGCTCGGCTACATGCCGCTGATCTGCCACGCGGCGAATGAAGTCGAGATGGAGCGCCGCTTCCTGCAGCTGCTCACGACCTACCGCGTCGAAGGGCTGATCGTCAACGCGCTCGGTGCCGACGAGGACGTGCTGCGCCCGCTGCGCGGCGCCGGCATCCCGGCCGTGCTCGTCGACCGCACGGTCGAAGGCTTCGAGGCCGACCTGATCGGCCTCGACAACGCCGACGCGATCGAGACGGCCCTCGCGCACCTGATCGAACACGGTTTCGACGCGATCCATTTCGTCGTGCAGCCGTTCGAGCGCGTCAGCTCGCGGCGCCTGCGCGAGGCCGCGTTCCGCACGGCACTGGCGGCGCGCGGGCTGACGGTGCCGTCGACGGTCGTGCTCGACCTGAACGAACCCGACGCGGTCACGACGGCGCTGGCCGACATCGATGCCCGCATCGACGACGCGGCACGGCGCGGCGTGCGCGCGGCGCTGTTCGCCGCGAACGCGCCGGTCGCACTCGCGATCGCGCGCCACCTGCGCGCGCGCTTCGGCACCGCATGGCAGCAGCGGGCGGCGCTGCTGTCGATCGACGATCCGGAATGGGCCGAGCTGATCGGGATCACGACGATCCGCCAGCCGACCTACGAAATCGGCTACAAGGCCGTCGAATTCGTGCACGAGCGGATCGACGGTGCGGCGGGTGACGTACGCGTCTCGCTGTTGCCGGGCGAGCTGGTTGCGCGCGCGTCGACCGCAAGCTGAGTATCATTCGGGGCACGCAGCGCGTCAGGTGCGCTGCCCCGAACAAGGAAATTCATGACTGTCGCTCCCGTCACGCTGGCGGTGCTGATCGCCGCCACGCTGATCATCGCGCTCCTGCCGCTCGTCCTCTACCGACTCCTGCGCAAGCCGCTGGCGCTGAACCGCCGCGACACGATCGTCGGCGTGGCCGTCTTCACGCTGTTCGCGATGATCCTCGAACGCGCGTTCCACGGGCTCGTGCTGAGCCAGACGCCGCCGGACGGCTGGCTCACGCAGCCGCTCGCGTTCGTCGCGTACAGCGCGCTCGCGACCGCCGTATTCGAGGAAGTCGGCCGCTATCTCGGGATGTGTTTCCTGAATCGCCGCTATGGCCCGTCGTCGGCAGGCGACAGCCGCGGAATCGGCTACGGGATCGGTCACGGTGGCGCCGAGGCATGGTTCGTCGGCGTACTCGTGTGGGGCCAGTGGTCGTATCTCGCGTGGCTCGCGAGCCGCGGCCAGCTCGAAGCACAACTCGCCGACCTGCCGGGCGACACCGTCGTGCGCCTGCACGTGATGCTCGCGACGCTGTCGGCGCAGTCGATGCTGCTGTTGCTGCTCGAACGCTGCACGGCATTCGTGCTGCAGCTCGCGTTGTCGGTGCTGGTCTGGCGTGGCGTGCGCGCCGGCCGCGCGGGCGTGTTGCCGCTCGCGATCGTGCTGCATGCGCTCGCGGCCGCGCCGGCATTGCTGTACCAGGTGCGCGTGCTGCCGGCCGGCGGGGTCGAGGCCGCGTATTTCGTGCTCGCCGCGATCCTGGTCGTCGTGCTGGTGAAGGCATGCCGGCCGTCGCAAGCGGCAGCCTGACGGGAGAGACGGGATGGATGACTATCTGATCGAATGCCAGAGCGCGGAATTCGACGCGCTCGCACGCGTGATCTGCGATCTCTTTCCGGAGCAGACGCGTTTCGCCGAAAGCAGCGACGCACGCGGGCGGTTCCTGTCCGTGCAGTGGCTCGCGATGCGTTTCGGCTCGGCGCCGAAGCGGATGACGCTCGATATCCGTATCGTGCCGGCCGCGCTCGCGCGCTATTTTGCGCTCAAGCCGATGCAGCGGGCGCGCAGCCATGCGGTGCTGCATGCGTATACGGAAGCGATGCTCGGGTCGCTCGAGGAGCGTCACGCGGCCGGCGAGGCCGTCGAGCGCGACGCGGAACTCGTACTCGACGAAGACTTTGCGTGACCGTTCGCGCCGGCGCCATGCCGGCGCGCTGCATTACGCGTCGCGGTAGACCTGCGCGAAGCGCTGGGCCTGCACGACACCGTAGTCGCCGGGCGCGTACTGCATCACCCAGTCGCCGGCCACGCCACGCAGCGTGTCGCCGTTTTCCGAGCGGGCGATCGTGAACGGCTCGTCCATCCGGCGGGCGAGCACGACGGCCGGCCGGTTCCGGTAGGCGCCCGGTGCGCCGTGTGCGAGTGCCGGATCGGCGGGCAGGTATTTGGCGTCGAAGCGCGCGCGCGACACGACCCAGCGGTCGCCGGTCGAGCCCGTGATCAGCGCGTCGCCCGCCGCGTAGCGGTTCGGGCCTTCGAGGCTCATCAGTTCGCCGTCGGCCTGCGCGAAGGCAACGGCAACGGTTTCGTCCTTGACGACGCGACGGGCCTGCGGATCGGTGCGCAGGTCGAGGTGCTTGAGTTCGAGCATGACGGGAAAGGGCGGGAAAGCGGTAAAAGCGGGGAGCTTATCCCGAATTCGGCGCGCCGTGTGACGCGCCGGTCGCCTGGCGCGGCGCCGTTCGGCCCGGACGGGCGGTACGGCGCCGGCAGGGCGGGCGTCAGGGCTGCGCGGGGGCGCTGGCGGCCGGCGCGGCTGCCGCCTTGCCATCCGTGCCCTTCGTCTTGCCCTTGCCGCGGTGCTCGCCGCCGTGGTGCAGCCAGCTGCGGAACGTCGTGTCGGCCAGCGCCTTCTGGTCGGCCGGGAAGCTCTCGTAGAGCGGTGCGAAGGTGTCGGCGAGCTTCTTCGCGCCGTCGGCGTTCGCCTGCGACAGTTCCGCGTACTGCTTCATGTCGTCGAGCGCGGAGACGTCGTGCTTCGCCATCCGTTCGCGATAGAGGCGGCCCATCGTGTCGCCGTTGTCGCGCATCGTGTCCGCGAACGTCTTCCACTGCGGTTCCTGCGCCGACGTGATCTTCAACTGGTCGTGCAGATACTTGATGCGCTGCTCGACGCGCGCTTCATGGCGTGCCGCGCGCTGCTCGGCGCTCGGGGCCGACGACGCGGCCGTCGTTGCGGGGGCCTGGGCGAGCGCTTGCGGCTGCGCCGGGGTTTGCGCGAACGCGCTGGCTGCAACGGCGAGCGTAGCGAGGGTGAGCGAGATTTTCTTCATGGTTGGCTCTCCGGGGTGGTGTCTTGCGAGCGGGCGCGGCGGCAACTGCCGCAAGCGCGCTTCTCGCGTCGCACGGTATTAGTAGCACGTTGCGTGCAGCGCAGCAGTGAATGCGACACTTGCTTACATCCGATACGAATCGAAATTGAAAGGTCCGACTCGGGTCCGGGCGATGGCGTTTGGGCGGGCCGGCGTTCGGCGCTATCATCGCGTCACCTTCCACTCAGCCGGCGCGTCGTGCCCCGGCCCAGCCTCATGCGTCCACCCCGCCTCGACCAACTCGACGATCTCGACCGGCAACTGGTCGCGCTGCTGCAGGCCGATGCGCGCGCCAGCGTCGCGGATCTCGCGCGCCAGCTCGACGTCGCGCGCACGACAGTCGTCGCCCGCATCGCGCGGCTCGAACGCACCAACGTGATTGCCGGCTACAGCGTCCGGCTCGGGCAGGACGTGCTCGATGCAAGCATTTACGCGTATGTCGGCATCATTCTCACGCCGAAGTTCGGCAAGGACGTGCTGCGCAAGCTCGACCGGATGCCCGAGGTGCAACTGCTGTGCGCGGTGAGCGGCGAGTACGACTACGTCGCGTGGCTGCGCGCCGATTCGCCCGAACGGCTCAACGACCTGCTCGACCAGATCGGCACGCTCGAAGGCGTCGAACGCACGACGACGTCGATCATCCTGTCGCGCAAGATCGATCGCGGGACGATCGGCGGCTGACGCTCAGGCGCGGCCTGCGTCGCGTCGTGCGTGTTGCGCCGGGGTATCGGCCCGGCTGTCGGGCTGCGCCGCGCCAGGCGGCCGCACGAGCGGAATCCGCACCGAGATGCGCAACCCGCGCGCTTCCGTTTCATCCGCATACGAGAGCGTAATGTCGGCACCGATCCGGTCCGCGACGATCTTCACGATCGACAGGCCGAGCCCGGAGCCGATCTGCGCGTTGCCGGGCACCCGGTAGAACGGGTCGAACACACGTTCGCGTTCGTGCGGCGCGATGCCCGGCCCGGTGTCGGCGATCGTCACGTACACGTGCGTGTCCGTGCGTTGCGTCGACAGGTCCACGCGTCCGCCCGGCGGCGTGTAGCGGATGGCGTTGTCGACCAGGTTCATCACGAGCGACACGAGTTCGAGCTCGTCGACGGGCACGTGCGTGTCCGGGGCGTCCTCGATGCCGATGTCGAGGGTTTTCGCGTCGGCGAGCGGCATCAGGTCTTCCAGCACGCGTCGATAGATCGCATGGACGGACACGTCACCGGGCGGCGCGGCCGGCGCGCTTTGCGCCCGCGCGAGCGCGAGCAGCTGCCCGATCAGGTGGCGGCTGCGGTCGAGCCCGCCGCGCAGCGCGGCGAGCCGTGCGCGCGCATCGTCCGGCAGGTCGGCCTCGGCGAGGCGCTCGG